>DPVA01000117.1 GCA_003529705.1 Gammaproteobacteria bacterium
GCATCATTTGGAATTCAGCTGGGTCACGCAGGTCGCAAGGCTTCGATTCAGCCACCTTGGCAGGATCGCACACCCATTCCTTTAGCAGAGGGCGGCTGGGAATCGGTTGCACCCTCGGCAATCTCGATGGGATTGCCTTATCCTCGTCCCCGGGCACTCGCGGTTAAGGATCTTGATGGTCTCCGGAATCGTTTCTTAGAAGCTACACTGCGGGCCGCGCGAATTGGCTATGATCTAATTGAGGTTCACGCCGCACATGGATATCTGTTCCATCAATTCTTGTCGCCACTCAGCAATCACCGTGACGATGATTATGGTGGGAACGCAATTAACCGTCGCCGCTTCCTGCTGGAAGTGTTCACAGCCATGCGTGATGTTTGGCCCGAAGATCGCC
The DNA here is from genome assembly GCA_003529705.1 of Gammaproteobacteria bacterium. Classification (GTDB taxonomy): domain Bacteria; phylum Pseudomonadota; class Gammaproteobacteria; order Arenicellales; family UBA868; genus UBA868. Next base: position 395 of record DPVA01000117.1, read on the forward strand.
CCATGGGTGTGCGGCTCTCAGCAGTCGATTGGGCTGAGGGTGGGCTGGAGATGGACGATACGGTTGGGATAGCTCGAGATCTGAAGGATCGGGGTTGCGATTTCATCGTGGTTTCAAGCGGGGGGCTGGTGTTAGATAAGGCTATTCCTATAGCACCTGGTTACCAAGTGCCTTTCGCCGAAATAGTCCGACGTGAGGCTGAGGTCTCTACTATGGCGGTTGGTATGATCACTGAGCCCTCTCAAGCAGAAGCGATAGTTGCGGAGGGACAAGCCGATCTGGTCGCCTTGGCTCGCGGGATGCTCTATGAACCACGGTGGGCTTGGCATGCGGCCCATGCTCTGGGTGCGGCCGACGTCAGTTTTCCACCACAATACAATCCGGCTCGACTGGAGGGGCGGGCCGCTTATGCTGGCAATTGGACCCCAAAGGATCTCAACACGGATCGGGCTTGGGGTGGCGGTCAGATGGGCACTCCTGCAAAATCGAAACGATAAAGTGGTGATCAGAGGTATTTCTGGTGCCATTTTTCATGGAAGGAGATAGTCATGGCGGTATATGGGATTGGCCAGTCCGTTCAGCGGGCCGAGGACTTGCGTTTTCTTACCGGTGCCGGTCAATTCATTGACGATATTGGCATGGATGACATGTTGCATGGCGTTGTATTGCGATCACCCCACGCCCATGCCGTCATCAAGTCGATCGATATCTCCGCTGCGAAGAAGTTTCCTGGCGTAACCACCATTCTGACCGGAGCCGATGTATTGGCTGATGAGCTCCTTCCTGTGCGTCCACATGCAAGAATTCACAATAAGGATGATATGCCATTCTTCGTTCCGCCCCGTCATGTCCTTGTCTCGGACCGGGTGCGTTATCTTGGTGATGGCGTTGCCTTCATAGTTGCGAAGTCGCGGGAGCAAGCATTGGATGCAGCGGAAGCGATTGTCGTGGACTATGAGGCGCTCCCTGCTGTCATCGATGCGGTTTCGGCGCTAAAGGATGATGCACCGGAGATCTGGGAGTGCCCGAAAAAGAATCTTTCCTATGATTGGGAGGCTGGGGACGCCGCGGCGACGGAAAAGGCGCTGGCCGACGCTGCTCATGTCGTGCGTCTGGATCTCGTTAACCATCGGGTCATTGCCAATTCGATCGAGCCAAGAGGGTCCATGGGGTTCTTTGATGAAAACCAGGGTCGCTATGTGCTCTATACATCGGGGCAGAACATTCATCTTGCACGCGGTATTCTGGCTGATTCACTTGGAGTTTCTGCTGAGGACATTCATGCCATTTCGCCGGACGTTGGGGGTGGCTTCGGCATGAAGAACTTTCTCTACCCCGAATCCATCCTCGTGCTCTGGGCCGCGCGACGTATAGGACGCCCGGTGAAGTGTATCAATGATCGAACCGAGTCGTTTCTCAGCGACGATCACGGCCGGGATCATGTTACACATGCCGTGCTTGGGGTCGACACCGGCGGCAAGTTTATGGGACTTCATGTTTCGACTCTCGGAAATCTCGGCGCTTACGTCACTGCGACGGCAGCGCTACTCCACACCGTAGCCTATGGGACTCTTACTGGTGGTCTTTATCAAATTCCTGCTGTTTATCTGGATGTAAAGGCTGTATTCACAAACGCGACGCCGCTGGGCGCTTATCGTGGAGTTGGCTACGCGGAGTCGATGAACGTGATGGAGAGACTCATTGACGTGGCTGCTCAGGAGACAGGCATCGATGGGCTTGAGCTCCGCCGTCGCAATTTCATGCCAACAGACGTCGCGCCCGTAACAAATTTTTATGGGGTTACGGTGGACTCTGGCGCCTATGCCGATACGCTTGACTGCGCCTTGTTTCAGGCGGATTCAGCGGGTTTCCAGAAGCGGCGCGAAGAAGCCGAAATGCGTGGAAAACTGCTTGGTTTGGGCATCGCTTATTACATGGAGATGACCATGGGGCCACCAGAGGAATGCATCGACATCAAGTTCGAGGACGAAGACCGGGTGATATTGGTCACAGGAACACGGTCGAACGGTCAAGGTCACGAGACCACATTCCCACAACTTATTTCTGCAAAACTAGGCATTCCGTTCGAAAATATCGTTTTTAAACAGGGAGATACGGATCTAATTTCTAACGGCGGTGGTCATGGCGGATCGCGCTCGACACACATGGGGGGATCGGCCCTCCACCATGCGTCTTTACGGATCATCGATAAAGGGAAGGTCATCGCAGCGCATGTCTTGGAGACGGCTGAAGCTGATATCGAGTTTTCTGACG
>DPVA01000098.1 GCA_003529705.1 Gammaproteobacteria bacterium
CATTGTCATGCCCCCATCCATCCGGCTGCTCCGGTGCCAACGCCAGTCCCGCACCCGGCGCTTCCGCTGGCAATCATGTCGGGCCAACCCACCGTTCTGATCGGTGGCACCCCAGCCGCCCGTGCTACTGACCAGACAGCGCCCTGCGTGCTGCCCACCTGCGTCCCCGGAGGCCCAGGCCTAGTGGCGGTTGGGTCGGCAACTGTATTAATCGGAGGATTGCCTGCTGCGCGAATTCAGGATATGTCGTCGCATCCGACCTGTGTTGCCCCGATTCCAAGCCCGACTGGGAAAGTCTTGCCGCCGGGGTGTCCAACGGTGTTGATTGGTTGATGTGAAGGTTTCTCATTTCGGGCAGATCCAGCCGATTTGCCCCGTTTGCAGACTCTCTGAGCGGGGCCCGAGCCCCTTAGTGGTTGCCAGTGTGCTCCAGGGTGATGCCAATGAGATCACATTCGGGTTGATTCATTGCCAGCATGATAGCTGCCGGATGGAATACCCTATTATTGATGGAATCCCAGTCATCCACTCAAACGTCAGGGGCCAGATTGACGCCTATCTACTGCACCTGATTGCGCGGGAAGATCTCCCTGCAGAAATTGAAAGTCTGATCTCAGATGCTGCAGGACCGGGTAGCGCCTACGACTCGATGAAGCAGACGATGAGTTCGTATGTTTGGGATCATTACGAAGATCGAGAACAAGGCAGCACCGGTGCGGTGCAACCAGCGACGAGCATCGAATCAAAACATCAACCTGGCTCAGCATCACGCTGCCTGAATCAGGCCCTCGATTTACTGCAGCATCAGCCTGAGGGTTTATCTCTCGATCTCGGTTGCGCAGCGGGGGGTACGACATTTACCCTAGCAGAGAAGATGCCTGGCCTCGTGTTGGGCGTCGATCTTAATCTTTCCCTGTTGCGGGTTGCCGCTCGAGTCCTGAGGGAAGGACGCGTGGTTTATCCGATGCGACAAGGAGGGGTTGTGTATGAGCGGCGTGAAATTTCTGTCATGCCGCAAGGTGGGGATCGGGTGGATTTCTGGTGTTGTGATGCCTTGTGTTTGCCTTTTAGCGCGGAAACCTTTGGAGTCGTGTCGGCACTCAATGTCCTCGATTGCGTTTCATCACCCCTTAAATTGCTTCAGGAAGTTGAATTGTTTTTGGTGTCGGATGGAGTGTTGGCAGTGTGTTGTCCGTATGACTGGTCGCCGGCCGCAACACCCGTTGAGGGCTGGTTGGGTGGTCATTCACAGCGAGGTGGTCAGCAGGGTGATAGTGCGCAGATATTGGAGGCGATACTGACACCAGATGCTCTGCCGGCTTCTCTAGAGCGGCTTAAAATGATGGTTTCCCGGCCCAATGTCCCGTGGTCGGTCCGAGTGCACAGCCGGAGTTATGCGGAATATCGGGTTCATCTAGTATTGGCCGGCAAGACCTGATCGTGGGATTGGCCTCAACGGCGCGGATCTTTCGAGTACAGGTTTTTCCGGTCCCGGCGCTGTTAGAAGCGATATTTATATCGAAACAGCATCGACCCGTTGTCACCATACGTGAAGCCGACCGAGTGATCCGCCCCCACCACCTTTTCGAACCCCAGGAAGTATCTTTCGTCTTCTGCCCACATGGTCACCGGGACGCGAAAAGTGGAAACCGCCCAGACGGCAGCAACGGCGATACCCACCACAGCGAATGTGCCGCTGTGTTTCTTTACGAAGGATTCACTACCGGTCGCCTGTCCACAGGCCTCTACCGTACGGCCATTTCCGGTTCCCACGGCGCCATTGGCACAGGCCCAATCACCAAAGGCCTTGGCCTCGGCTGACGTGGAGTCGAGAGAATATTCTGCAGCGATAACAGGAATGCCGAGGTTAAGCGCTTCCATGAAGATTGCTTTTTTCTGTTCCGTTGTGACTGTCGTGTAGCCTGATTCCGCCGTTGAGAAGCCGAGTTGGAGAAAAATATAGTCGGCTCCGGCGTAGTAGGTAGGGTCCCAATTGTAGCCCCCAGGGCCCGGAGTTAGATGAATACCTACCGGCTTTGCCGTTTTTCCTTTGACATAACCAAGCAAAGACGTAACGGTTGCGCCATCCCAATATTCATCACATTCAAGGCAGAGCACGTATCCAGCTACCTGGTCATCCAAGTTTTCAATTACCGCGGTGACGTGGAATTGCCAAGCAGGGATATTGCCAGTGATGTTTGGTGAGCCGTCCGGGGTGAGCCACAGCACCGGCTTCAGATTTTCGTTATTGAGTTCAATGAGCTTATTTCGAAACCAGGTGCGGTAGCCGATTGGAAGCACATCGTCGGCGGAATTTTGGGTATAAAGATAAATGTGGGTATCCCCCAAGCTTTTGAGGCGTTGGCGGAATTGAGAGCGCCTTTCATCACTCATTTCATATGAGAGATAGTTGAGGCTTGATTCGCTCAGCGAGTAATCAAGTAAAAACGATGCGCGTGACCCATCGAGGCCTCCCGCGATCGTCTTTTGCCCAGGTAGCCCTGAGCACAAGATTAGTGTGACGCCGGAAAGGAGCGCTGTTTTAAAGGTGGATTTTGAGCGCCTGCAAAAATGATCAAAAAAAAGATTCAAAAAAAACTCCTACGTTGGGGCAATGCGCTATATCGTCCAGGGAATTTGGTGGAGCCGAGGAGGATC
>DPVA01000153.1 GCA_003529705.1 Gammaproteobacteria bacterium
TCATCTGTTCCTCCTATCAATCAATAATATCGACGCGTTGCAGGGTAACGAGCCCTGCCCGCATCATTACTGTTTATCTTTACAGAATGATTACACAAGCGATGCATCTTAGTGGGTTTAAACAAAAGAGACAACAAGCCGTACACCTCACCTAGAGATCGGCGTTGGACAACCTGAACCTAGCGATTAAGGCTTACGTGCCGCGTCTCCTGGTGTCGCTCGAGAGCAAGTTCAATCAAGCGGTCGATCAGTGCAGGGTATTCGATACCGCTTGCCTGCCAGAGTCTTGGATACATACTGATCGGGGTAAACCCTGGCATAGTGTTGATCTCGTTTAGGAAGGCCTCGCCGGAAGGTGACAGCAGAAAGTCGACCCGACCAAGCCCTGCTCCATCAATCGCACGAAATGCGGCGATCGCCATCTCCTGAATGTCAGTTTTAGTATCCTCCGGCAAGTCGGCAGGCACAATCAATTGTGAGCGGTCATCTATATACTTGGTGGTGTAATCGTAAAACTCGGCGCCGGGGATAATCTCCCCGATCACGGACGCGTTTGGGTTTTCGTTCCCCAGTACAGCGCACTCAAGCTCCCGGGCCCTCTCCACCGAAGTCTCGATCATCATTTTGATGTCATAACCGGCTGCAAGATCCATTGCAGTTTCAAGCGACTCCGAATCGTGAACTTTGGAGATACCGATACTGGAGCCAAGGTTGACCGGCTTAACAAACAAGGGGTAGCGAAGCGTGCTCTCGATATGAGACCGTATCCCTGCACGATCCGCATTCCAGGCATTGCGGCGAACCACCAGGTACTCGGTCTGACGCAATCCGGCATGGCCGAAAACGGCACGCGAAAGCTCCTTATCCATACCAACGGCTGACGCCGCGACCCCAGCACCTACGTAGGCTGCGTCAACCAGTTCCAGCAAACCCTGAACGCATCCATCTTCACCGTGCGGTCCATGCAACAGGGGAAATACAACATCGAAAGTGGTGACGTTGACTCGTGGACCATCCAAGGTGACTAACTCCGGTTGACCCGCCCCCAGTTGAACGGGCACACCGCTGCCGTCAGCCACCTCATCCTGTTCCAGCAATGATCGCTCACCACTGTCCAGAAACCACTGTCCCGACCGCGAGATCCCACCGAGGATAATCTCGTAACGAGAGGTATCAATAGATGCATAAACGGACCTCGCCGAGATAACGGATATCTCATGCTCAGCGGACTGACCACCGAACAAAAGCAGAACTCGAATTTTTTTCATCTTATTCGTTTCGCTCCGCGCAAGGTTATCAGGCTCAGACGATTGCATCATCCGGATGCTCTGAAATGTATTTTTCAACGTAGTCAGAAAAGATTTCCCGAGTCCGCCGTGTCATTTCACCGCCGCCAACAGGAAACTTCAACTGCCCGCCGTCGAGGAGGGTCAGCGAAGCAACCGGCATAACCTCCCGGGTGGCGCTGGTGATAAAACACTCGGTCGCATCAAGCAACTCGTTGACATGAACATCCTCTTCAAAACTCTGCAGCCCTGCGGCGTTCAGAGCGCAATGAACATGTTTCTTCGTCAAGCCCTTGAGATTTCCTGACCCGGGTGTAACAAGTCGTCCGCGGATCAGGAACCAGACGTTACTGTTCGCCGCCTCCGTCACAAATCCATCCCGATTCAGCATGACACAGTCGTCGGCTCCCGCTTCCTTTGCCTCGGTCAGTCCCATGATGTTGTTCAGGTAGTTGCCGCCCTTGATGTTGGGATTTAGAGCGTTCACCGGGTTTCGACGAACATTGGGAATCGCCATGTTGACCCCGCGCTCATAAAAAACTGGGTTCCAGGACGGGAGAGCTTTAACGATGATGACGTACCGAGTTTTCAGACTGGGATCCGGATACAGATCCACCGCTCCAACCCCCCGGGTGATCTGATAACGAACATACGCGTCCAAGTCAGTTGAGACACCGGCCACCTTCGCAGTACGGCGGATTTCTTCGAGAAGTTGTTGGCGCGTTTGGCTAATCTGCATCTGGATCAGTTTTGCCGAGTTCTCCAGACGCTCAAAATGATCCCCGAGAAAAAGAGGTACCGAACGGTAGGTACGAAAAACCTCATAGACCGAGTCACCGTAGAGAAAACCTCGATCGAGAACCGGAATGGACGCCTTCGCCGCTTCCGAAATATCCCCGTCTACGTTGGCTGTGGGCATTATCATTGAATGAGTTTCTCCTTAAATAGTAAACGATAAGGCCATCATTGAAATGAGCTTGGTCTAATATTAGGCGATGTTTTCTAACACCATTATGATACCGCCGTTTCATGAAACATCCGCGAACTTCCTGGCCCCAGCGTTGACGGCTAAGATTCGGGCCTTCCGCCCGACCGCGTCCCGCTAACCAGACGTATATTCAGACTCGGATGTCCTTTAGAAGCCCAAGGCCATGCAGGTATTACGAATTTATAGGGAGGGCAACCCGGTCCTTGCGCGAATAGCATGCCTTCTCGGAGGAGCCGTCTGGGGAGTATTTTGGATTCCGCTTCGCCATCTAGACGAAGCCGGCATGTCGGGCGCTTGGGCAACTGCGATCTTTCACGGCATCCCGCTTCTTTTACTCCTTCCGATACTCCTTATCCGAACTTCAAGATTAAGCTCGCCCAAAATCCTTTTGCATCTAGTTGGATTCACCATGGGACTGTCGCTTGTACTCTATTCAACGGCATTTTTGTATACGGATGTCGTCCGAGTAGTGGCGCTCTACTATTTAACGCCCATCTGGGGTGCGGTCCTTGGGCGCATTTGGCTCAAAGAGCGAATCACTGGAGCACGGATTGTAGGAATCTTCCTAGGTTTAGCGGGGATGCTTATAATTTTGAACGTCGACCAAGGGCTTCCCCTGCCGCAAAATATTGGTGATTGGATGGCTATCGCCGGGGGGGTGATCTGGGCGATCGCTGCCACATTGATGCGCCAGAACCCTCAAGCTGATTCGCTCACCACCTTAACTTTTTGGTTTTTCTGGTGCACTATATTAGCCGTGCCCTTGGCCTTGTTGATGCAAGGTCATTATGCCGTTCCTGACTTCAGCGCTTTCCGGAGTGAACTGCCATGGCTGATTCCGGTAATTCTTCTGATCGCCGTCCCGGGATACTTTGCAATCACCTGGGGGACCCCGCAACTAAACCCAGGGACATCGGGGCTGTTGTTTATGACCGAAATCAGCGTCGGAACGTTAACTGCCGCATGGTTAACGAGTGAAATCATTGGCGCCCGAGAGATTACGGGAATCGTGCTGATCAGCCTGGCAGGATTGTCGGAAGTGTTACTGCCGATGCTCCGGAACGCTCTGAGGCGAATAAGAGACACCTGAACAAACCTTGGGTCAAAAGCCCCACCAGCGCCGCTTTGGCTGTCCCGCGGAACGGTTTCTTGCGCGGTTTGCCGGGTGTTCTGGAAAAGGCTCCCCTGGAAGCCAGATACTCCATTTTGGAAACGGCTCGCTGCCCTGACTTCCTAACTTTGAATCACCAGACTTTGGAAAATCCTTCTTTTTGCGAACTTTCGGGTGGCGCCGACTAAACCAACGGTCGCCGGCCTGGGTCACGCTGCCTTTTTCGCCGACGTCTGAGCCCTTTTGCGTCGTATAGGTCTTGTCGTATTCCAACCGTCGTTCTCCAGTCAAAGGGATGGAATATGTATTGTACCGTTGATCCATTTGCGGCCGAATGGGGCAGTAAATAAAAACCCCGAGACGCGATGTCTCGGGGTTTTCAAATATATGCCTGGCAGTGTCCTACTTTCACATGGGGAGACCCCACACTATCATCGGCGCTATGCGTTTTCACTTCTGAGTTCGGGATGGGTTCAGGTGGTACCCACACGCTATGGCCGCCAGGCAATCTGGTTGTCTGAATGATCACTCAGTCAGACGAATTAGGTAGTGATTAAGACGGCGCTACTGAGTTTTCAGCATACCAGTCTTCTTGGGTGTTATATGATCAAGCCTCACGGGCAATTAGTACGGGTTAGCTTAATGCATTACTGCACTTCCACACCC
>DPVA01000197.1 GCA_003529705.1 Gammaproteobacteria bacterium
CGGTAATCGAAAGGGATGGCCTGTTGTTTGCTTATCTCGGTCCGCCGGAGCTGCGACCACCTTTTCCAGTGTTTGATACCCAGACCGATGAGGGAGTGGAGAAAGTGCCTTTCTCACTCTCCACACCGTGCAACTGGCTTCAGATCTACGAGAACACCCAAGATCCTGTGCACGTGGTTCATCTTCATTCCAACGTCAGCGGGATTCAGTTCGGCGTGGCGTCTGGAGTCGATCAAATTATTGAGTATCAGGATAGCCCGCTCGGTATGATCAATATTCAAACGCGAGAAGTCGATGAATTTGTCTGGAACCGTACGGTCGAATCTATTCTGCCCAATGCCAACCAGACGGGGGCTATCTGGGAAGAAGCCCAAAGTGAGAAGTTCTTTCAGCGGAGCTCGCTGTTGCGGTGGGTAGTGCCCCTGGATAACACCTCAACACGCACCATCGGTTGGCGTTACCTCAGCGCTGAACTGGACCCCGATCACCAGGGCGATCGCTCACAAATCGGCAAGGAAAGCATAGACTTTATCGGACAGACTGCTACCGAGCGCTCCCACGAGGAGGCGCAGCGACATCCGGGTGACTATGAGGCACAAGTGTCCCAGGGTGCAATCGCCATCCATGGACGTGAGAATCTTGCAAGCTCTGATGCAGGCGTGGCCCGTCTCCGCCGCCTGTTGAGTAAGCAGGTGACGGACCTTCAGGCTGGAAATGAGCCAATACCTCAGGCCCAACAGGAGAGCGAGATCGTCTCGACGTATACTCAGGATACGGTCTTTCGGGCTCTCCTCACGGCTGATCAGCGTAAAGCCTTTGGGCAGGCGGTGGCGAAAACCGTGATCAGTAGCGGTGAAAACTCTCCTGAGGAACGGGTGTTGATGGTTAAGCGGACCTGTGAGACATTTGAGGGAACGTAAATAATGTTGCATGATTACAATACGAGAGTTATTACAGTTTCAACCACAAAGAAAATGACTGAGGAGGTTTATCGATGATTCAGTTGAAAAAGCTTTTTGCACGAGGCATTTTTGTACTGGCCGCGCCCCTTTTTGTAACCGGTGTGCAGGCCGAGGACTCTGTGCTTCATACGATTCTAAAAGAGGGCGTGCTGAAAGTTGGCACCACCGGGGACTGGAACCCGATGACGATGCGTGATGCGGCGACCAATAAGTACACCGGTTTTGATATTGATGTCAGTACCAAACTTGCCGAAGATCTTGGTGTCGAAATCGAATATGTACCGACCGACTGGAAGACGTTGGTCGCTGGTGTCACCGCTGATAAATACCATATGACAGGCTCGGCTTCAGTTAACCCCAAGCGCGCTAAGGTTGCTGGGTACTCAATCTCTTATGTAGAGGTTGGCCAGTTGCCGATGATTCACAAAAAGAATGCGGAGCGCTTTAAGTCCTGGGGTGACATCAATGCGGCCGGTGTCAAGGTATCGGCGAATCTCGGCACCACGCAAGAGCAGTACATCAAAACTTTCTTCCCCAATGCGACACATGTGGTGGTGGAGTCGCCGGCAAGAGACTGGCAGGATGTACTGGCAGGGCGTTCAGACGCCAGCATTACTTCCAATATCGAGGCGCACAAACTTGTCGAAAAGTATCCCGACCAGATGATGATTGTGCCCGTGGACAAGGCCAAGGCGAGGACACCGCTTGCGGTCTTGCTGCCACAGCACGACCAGGTTTGGATCAACTATGTGAACCACTGGATTTCGCTGCAGCAGGCCCGAGGTTTTTTTGATGGCCTCAAGAAGAAGTGGGGGCTGTAATCGACGCTGGATCACGAGATCAACGAGAAAGGCCCGCTCCGACGGGCCTTTTTTGTTTTTGCATTAACTTATCTTGGGAAGCCGATCGTCACTACGCGGCAAGGCGAGTCTGTTGGACCTTAGAACTACAAGCAGTCAGGAAGTTGCAGACTATCTAAAGTTCTGCACTGGAATCGTATTGCCGACGGGCTCTCTTGAGCAGCATGGTCCAGTGGGGCTAATCGGCACGGATGCGATCTGCGTGGAGGCAATAGCCCAAAGTGCTGCAGAACAAAGCAGTATGCTTGTCGCGCCCGTGCTGAGCTATTCACCGGCGCAGTTCAATCTCGGATTTGCAGGTACGATCTCACTTTCGGCGGAGACGTTTGCTAAAGTGTTTGCAGAGATTACCATCTCGCTGATGCGAGGCGGTTTTGATCGAATTTATGTCCTTAATGGACACGGTGCCAATCTTGCACCCCTCAAAAGTGCTGTGCACGATCTTTATCTCAAACTTGATGCTGCCTCCCCCACAGTTAAGATTCGTAACTGGTGGGACTTTCCGCCGGTCAATGCCCTACGGCAGGAACTCTATGGTGAGTGGGAGGGTTTGCACGGCACCCCCTCAGAGGTGTCAATTACACAGCATGCGGTGCGCGCTATCACACGGACGGACGCCAGTCCGCCACAACAACTTTCTGCCGAGGCGCTTCGCGAAGCGGCGGGCGACTATCACGGGCCCGCAAGCCAACACAGGAAGACATTTGCCGATGGCAGGGTAGGGTCGTATTCAGAACTTGCTAAACCAGAGCATGGTGCTCGGCTGATAGAGGCGGCCGCCAACGCGCTGGCCAGGGATTTCCGGGACTTTGTGTCGGACTAGGTTCTGAAGTGCGCCCGAATCGAGTATCTTTTCGGGTTAGTGATCTTCTGTATGCATCTTCCTTTCTAGCCATCTGACCCCGGCTGAAACGATTAGGATCAGAACCAGGTACTCAAGAATCAGAAAGGTATAGATTTCAAGCGGCCGGTATTCGGTCACCACGAGTTCGTTGGCGCGACGGGTCAGTTCTTGCATTCCGATAACCGAAGCCAGAGAGGACATCTTGAGCATATAGACAAACTGGTTGCCAAGCGGCGGCAAAATAACTTTGATCGCCTGGGGAAGAATAATGAGGCGCATTTTCTGGCTGTATTTCAGACCTAGCGCATCTGCGGCTTCGATCTGTCCCCGATGAATGGACTGAATTCCTGCCCGGAAAATTTCAGCCTGGAAGGCAGAGTCAGAGATACCGAGGGCCAACACGCTTGCGAGAAAAATGCTGATGCTCATCCCGGCAACCTGGGGAAGACCGTAATAAACCCACAGGATTAAGACCAGCAGTGGGATAGCCCGAACCAGTTCTACGTAGGTCACATTGATTGCCTGGGCGGTGCGGTTGGCGGCAATCCCGGGCAGGGCGATCAGAAAACCCAGCACCATTGCTAGTACGATGGAAACTATAGAGAGGATGATCGTGTCCTTCAATCCGCCGAGCAGGAACTGGATGTTTGTTACTCCCTGCGAGGTGCTGGGCGAGATTACGTACCATCCCCAGTTGCCACCTCCGCCAGATCCGGCGCAGCCGGTAACCAGCGTCACGGCGGTGAGAATCAGTAGTGCTCGTAAAACGATATTCATACGGGGTTGGTCTTGCGCGGGCAGTTGACGGGTACGAAAATACGCGCTCTCGTGAGGATTAGATTATATCCAGTTCAACTCGGTCTTATTTGGAAATCCTTCCAACAGAATGGGGAACCAGGTAGGTACTATCCTTGACCTAGGAAAACTTAATTCATTATCGAGCCAAGGTTTCACCTATATGCCTTCTATTGCTGATTTCATCGATCTCGATCGTTACCCCCTGGATAATCTGGAATCACCCTCCGGCTGCAAATTGGTTGGCGCTTGCCGGCAGATGATGCGCGAGCACGCCATCTGTGCTTTGAAGGGATTTCTTCTCCCCGCTAGCGTTCGGATGCTTTCGAACGAAGTGTCAGGTCTTGAAGATGTTAAGAGAAGGGTAGAATTTTTGGCAACTCCTTATGGTTGGCTGAAGAATTCAGGATTTGCCAAAGATCACCCCAGAGGCCGTCTTTTCCATCGCCGTTGCGGTGTGCTGACAGCGGATCAATTGAATCCAAATGGTCCCTGTACCCAGTTGTTTCAATTCGAGGAGTTGACGGAATTCGTGCGCCGACTTTTGGATTATGAAAGCCTTTTTAATTCGGCTTGTCCGAACATATCAGTCAGGCTCAACATCATGCAGCAGGGAGATGAGTTTGGTTGGCATTACGATACCAACGATGGGGCGGTGTCGCTGGTTCTGCAGGACGCGGAAGATGGGGGTGCCTTCGAGTACGCCCCGTTGATCCGGAGTGAAGAAGATGAAAATTATGACCGGGTCAGTCGTATTTTTTCAGGCCGTGCATCACCATCGGTTGCAGATGCTCCAGCAGGTACATTTATCCTCTTCATGGGTAGACGTTCACTGCATCGGGTAACCCCGGTGGGTAAGACGCAACGATCCCGACAGACCCTGCTCTTTAGTTATGACCGAAAACCCGGCATGGTTTTCCCCGAGAAAATCCGCAAAAGGATGCTTGAGCCCTCGCCCGAGCCCTTTCTCGGCCAGTAGGGATCGGACTGCTTTCTCGGTTCAGGCAGGGGAAAGTCTTGAATTGACCCAGTCCCCAATTGCAATGCGGTTCTGGTCAATGATTTCCCGGACGACGTCCGTATGGTGCAGAGCGTTGCGCCAGTGATTGATCTTCTTAGAAAACATGACCTCAAGATGCATACAGGATGCAATGTCCTCCATCATGAAGAGCGTTGTAGCGTAAGCGCAGTCTGCAAGTGAAAGTGTCTCACCGCCCAGATACGGGTTGGGATCGATGAGACAGTCGAGTCGTTCAAGATGTCTGTTCATGGCATCAACCAGCAGAGCGGCACTCTGCTTCTTTTCGGCGTTGCCGACGAAGGGAAAGAGGGTTCGAACGGCGGGTTCTAGCCGAGTATCGTGAAAACGGGTGACCGACTTTAGAAAGGCTCTCTCGAGTGGATCATCGGGCCGCATTTTAGGCTCTGGAAAGAGATCTTCCAGCAGTTCCGCAATGGCGTCCGAGTCGTGAAGAATCGCACCGTTGATCTTGATTGCCGGGACAGAGCCGGCGGGAACGAGGCGGCGATAGTCCTCACTTCGGTAAGTACCCCCTGGGGGCCGTTCTTCGATGTAATCCACCGACTTGAGTTCGAGCACGAGCCTGACTCGCGCACAGTAGGTGCTTTCGGGAACGGCATATAATGTAATGTTCTCAGACAATATCCGCACACTCTTAATTGGCGCCTACGATTGGGAAACAGCGCCGTGATTCGGGTCAGGATAAACCAAACAGGGACTGAATACTATGACAGCGTGGATCAGGATGATTGAAGATCAGGATTCAGATCCTGAGTTGTTGGAAGTGCTGAAGCTTGCCCGCACTCCGCATGGGACGGTCGATAACGTAATGCGCGTTCATTCGTTGCGGCCCAACACGATGAAAGGGCATGTGATCCTTTATCGCGCTGCCCTGCATGACGATGCCAACACACTTCCCATGTGGCTTCAGGAAGTAATAGGTTCCTATGTTTCTTTGCTGAACGACTGTGATTATTCCTATGCAAACCACTGGGCAAACGCCAAGCATCTTATGGGCGATGATGTGAAGGCTGATGCTGCGGAGGCCGCTCTTAGGGCGAGAAAGCCAGAGGATGGTTTCGATGGCAAGACGCTGGCGTTATTACGTTATGCACAGAAGCTAACGCTTACGCCAGGAGAAATGGTGCGAGATGATGTGACCGCGCTCACCGAGGCAGGAGTCGACGACGGTGAGATACTGGAAGCTAATCAGATTATCGGCTACTTCAACTATGTCAATCGATGTCTTAACGGCTTGGGCGTGACCACTGAAGGAGATATCGTGGGGTACTACAGTTCCAGTGATTCAGCCTGACGCGTCGGGGGGCACGTTTTGACTAATTCCAATAACCCACACAGCCAGGGCCTCGGCAATATGCTGGAGGGCGCGGTCAGTATTCCGCCAGGAGCAAGCGTGCTGGTCGCTTATGAAGATGCATCGCTGGGCTGGTATGACGCGGAACTTAAAGACCACGTGATCGCGTATTGTCGGGAAATACTGAGTGCCGAGGTCCAGTCAGTGGAAGTGGGGTTACCCGCTAATACACCATCTGCCCCGTTGGAGGAAAAGCTTCAGGAGAAAAGATTCGACTGGATCATCTTTCTCGCCCGTCTTGGAGACCAGGGCCGTTTTGATGAAGATCACGATGGACCCCGCAAGCTAATGGTCTATACGCGGCGATTCTCGCAGTTGGCCAGCACTTTTGGCACGGTGCCTCAGAACGCCATGATCGCACTGAAAAAGGTGGTCGATGATCTAATCAATAGTGCAACAATTATTACGATAACCTGCCCCCATGGCACAAATTTGATCGGGAAACCAAACCTGGCAGCTCCCCAAACCGGCGAAACCAAAAAAGTGCAAACGCTAGACGGTGTAAGCAAGGACGTCACGGTCGTCAGGTTTCCTGCAGCAGTCAGCACACCTGTTTCCGCCAAAACCTTCTCCGGTCAGGTCGTATTGAGACAGGGACTTACCTCGACCGGCTCAAAGGTTTATCAGCCGCCGAACCTGCCGATTGCCTCGCAGGTCGTAGCGCATGTCACGAGGGGGCGGATTGAGCGCTTTGATGGACCCGAAGAAGAGGCTCAAGCGGTACGCGTTCACTACGAAAAAGTAGCGGATCTTTTCGGGATCGAGCCGATGATTGTCGACTCATGGCACCAGGGCCTGCATCCAGGAACAGATTCCAGCCCGATGCCCGAAGAGGATCTGTGTCTTTGGGGCGAAACTCTGTTCACGAGCCCTCAATACCTTCACTTTCACACCTGCGGAGAGTATCCGCCCGGTGAGATCTGCTGGATGGTTGAGTGTCCGACGGTAGAGTTGGATGGCCGAAACCTTTATGAGAACGGGCACATACAGGTGGAGGCGTTTGAGGCCTTCAAACCTTGTCTGGATCAGCACCCCGAATTGCGGACGCTTTTTTAAGTCTAACCTAGGGCCAGCCGTACAGTGACGAGGCTCCCTGTCATTCAGGCGGGCGTCTTTGAGTAGATGTTCAGATTCTTAAGGCAGATAACTCTTAGGCAAGAAGCCAGGTTCTTGTCGTTGGCAACGAGGCACTGATCTGCGATTTCTTGAATTACGCCGTTAACGCTCATTTTATGGTCGTGGGCGATCTCGTTTCGGCGGAGGCGCTGACAGACGAGTTATCCAGGCGGTACACCCTCAACTCTGCAATATTTTCAGCAGACCGCGCGGCGGCGGAGGATCTTGGAAGAGCCCGGGAGTTGGACTTACAACTCTGTCAAGGGTGCCATACCGACAAAGTCGGCACAGAAAAAATCCTGCCTGCCTATCCTCTCAGAGAGATGGCGGCAAATATGCCGTCAGACGAATTCTTGGCCCGACTGTTGAGCGGGGTAAGAGGCGCCTCTGACACGGCCCTCGCTAACCCGCTCAGTTTGGGAGATATTCGGGGCTTGTTGCGCTTGTATCAGGAAGACACCGTTGATTGAGCATCGTCGCTGAGAGTTAGTTGGTCTGCTGATCAGCACGCATCGGCAGTGGCGTGATCGTTTCCAGATTGGCGGCCGAGGTCCCCGGCGCTACAAAAAAATAAAGAAACTCGCGCTCGCTTCCCGGAAAGAAAAGCCCGGGCTTCGCCGTCACCTTGAGCGGCGTCAGGCCATACTCCGGGAAAAGTGTATTGGCATTTTTCAGACACCGGGTGTCCGATGCCAGACAGATTACAGCGATACCTTCACGGGCAATATCCTCTTTGTTGATCCAGGGGCTCCATGCGTGACTGAGATGCTGGAGCACAAAGGGATGATCGGGCGAATGAAATGCAATACTGTTTGGCGCGCTATGTCCCCCACCCACAATTCGAAGCGGTACTTGGTAGGTATCCCGCCACATCGTGGTTACTTTGCGACCGAGTTCCTTTCCCGGAAAATGGTACATATCGTTACCCGAAGTTACCAGCCCACTGAAAAGCAGCATCGGAGGCAGAAATACAAGCCATACGAAGGCTGCCCGGATCAAGCGTTTTTGTGAGGACATATCTGTTGCGAGCGGCCAGATTAGAAGTAGAGCGATTCCAGCAAGATTCAGTGTAGGGCCGCCCCATCGGCTGGAAGCATCGATTCCGACGAGAAACCCCACCACAGCTGTGCCGATCAGCGGAAAAAGAAACATCCAATATATGAAGGAGGGAAGACCCTGGTTTGGGAGCTCACTGCCGGTTCCTTGAGACCGTACTTTTTGCCGACTGCGAAAGAAGACGAAAAAAAACACCAACAGGAGCGGCACTAGGTAGAGAAGTTGTGCGATCAGAAACCGAATAGCCTTAATGCGCGATGAGAAGTCCGACGCAAGATAGTCAGCAATGTGAGTAACTGTTCCAATCTGGTGATTGTCCACATACCAAAGGTGCCAGCTCATCACGATCAGGAAAACCACGAGCGATAGGTACGGGCCGACAGTCTTTAGGTTTTCACGACCCTTCGGGAAGAGCAGTAGATAGAGCGCAATTCCCGGAAGCATCGCTGCAGAGTAGTACTTTGTTAGCATTGCCACACCGGAGATGAGACCAAGGGCAATCCAGTAACGGTACTGGCCGCGCTGGATAGCAAAATAGCCGAGCAGTATCGTTAGGGCCCAGATAGGGATCAGCATTGAGCTGTGGTTCAGGCGCATGCTGAAAAAACTGAAATAGGGCAAAAACTCAAGTAGGCATACGGCCGCGAGTGCACTCAGGGGCGGAAGCACTTCCCGCGCAAGTCGCCAGATGCAGTAGAAAGCAAGCAGAAAATTAAGCTGTGTCAGTAGGTTGTAAGTCCAGTTGTTGGTTCCAACAAGCTTTAAGAAGCCCGCAACTACCCACGGTAGAACCGGAGGGTGCAGGTAGTACGAGCCCATCCACCCCTGACCCCAGGCAAAGTGCATCATGCTGTCGGTATCCATTTCATGGCGTCCAAGGCTCGGCACCAGGGT
>DPVA01000165.1:0-138 GCA_003529705.1 Gammaproteobacteria bacterium
GGCATCACGATTGCGGGCCATTTCTTCAGCAAGACCGACAAGATTCCGCCGTACTTTGTAATGTTCTTTCTGCTGCTTGGGTGTCTTGCTATCCTCTACTGGTTGTCGCAGTCGCGCTTTGGACTTTTTGTCCGCGCC
>DPVA01000165.1:427-5344 GCA_003529705.1 Gammaproteobacteria bacterium
GCTTTCGCAGTCCCGCTTTGGACTTTTTGTCCGCGCCCTGCGCGAGGATCAGGATGCGGCGGCTGCGCTCGGCGTCAATACCACCCGTTACAAGGTGCTGGTTTTTGTGGTGACTTCATCGATGGCGGCTCTTGCTGGCACCGTTTACGGGCACTATGTGACCATCATTACGCCAAACAATCTGATGATTCTGCAGATGAGTTTGGTGGTGGCAATGGCAGTGATTGCTGGGGTGGAAAACTTTATTGCCGCTGCAATAGGGGCCATCCTTATTGAATTCATGTTGGAAATGCTGCGGACCAGTTTCTCAATTGGCGGCATCACGGTGGATATGACACTCTGGCGCTTGGTATTTTTCGGGATGTTGCTGATGTTAACGCTTCGTTTTGCGCGAAACGGATTATTGGTGCCCGTGATTGATTTCTTCACCCGAGGTCATGTGGCGGCCGAGACCGTTGCTCGACGCACCGACGATAACGGGAGTGGTGCTGATGATCCAGCAGATGTTGTCAGCCAGGAAACACGAACATGATCGAGCTCAGTGTCTCTCGACTGAACAAGCGTTTCGGCGGCAACCACGTACTGAAGGACGTCTCCTTCGAGGTCAACGGCGCCGAGATGATCGGCCTTATCGGGCCGAATGGAGCCGGCAAGACCACATTGACGAATGTGCTTGATGGGGCTGTCAAGCCCAATAGCGGAACGGTATACCTTAATGGTGCTCGCATTGATCAGTTGCCGTCGTTCGAAGTTGCCAAAGCAGGTCTTGGCCGGACATTCCAGGTTACCCGTTCGTTCCGACGTATGACAGTGTTGGAAAATCTGTATGTGCCGGCGCTTGCACAGGGAAGGAGTCACAAAGGCAAAGAAGTCAGGGAAGAGGCTCTTGAAGTGCTCGATTTTCTCACCATGGCACATCTTCGCAATGAATATGCTCGGGCGCTTTCCGGCGGGCAGCAGAAATTGCTGGAACTCGGTCGTCTGCTAATGCTTGATCCGGATGTCATCATCCTGGATGAGCCTTTTGCAGGTGTGCACCCGAGACTAATGGAAGTGATCTACGAATACATCCGGCGGGTTAATGGACGCGGCAAAGCTATGATCATCATCAGCCACCAGATGGATTCTATTTTTGCCTTGTGCAAAAGGCTGCTGGTATTGAACTATGGCGATCTGATCGCCGATGATACGCCTGAGAATGTCAAGAACGATCCCGTGGTGATTGAGGCATACCTAGGCACTACGGAAGACCGCTCGGGCACTGGCCAACGTGACGGCGAGACGAGGCCTGCTGATGGCTGAGAGCGAAGACGACATCGTACTGGAACTGCGTAACCTGTATGTGGGTTACTACAAGGACCTCAATATCCTGCAGGACCTTAACGTGAAGGCTAGAAAGAATCAGATCACGGCCATTCTTGGCGCCAATGGGGTCGGTAAGTCCACTGCACTCAAGGCGGTATTCGGTTTTCTGCGTCCCAACGAGGGTCAGGTACTGCTTGAGGGCAAAGACATCATCGATGTACCCACCCATCACCGTATTCTGAAAGGCCTTGCCTACATCCCGCAACAGCCTGGAATCTTTAAAGATATGTCTGTTGAGGAGAACCTGGAACTTGGTGGCTGGACCTTCAAGCGGGACAAGAAGCAGATCGCTGACAAGATCGAAGCCAACTACGAAAGGTTTCCCGTGTTGAAGGAAAAGCGCAAACAGATTACGGGAGAACTTTCCGGCGGACAGCAGCGCATGGTGGAAATCAGCCGCACGCTGATGGCAGAACCGCGCATGCTTTTGGTGGATGAGCCGACGGCGGGCCTTTCAAAGATGCTCTCGGAAGAGGTCTATGAGATGCTGACTATGTTGACTGAGGAGGAAGGTCTCACTATTTTGCTTGTCGATCAGGAGATCCGTCATGCACTGCATATCTCTGACTACGTTTACGTGCTGGAGTTGGGTCGTAACAAGTTTGAAGGCCCCGCTTCGGATTTTGACGATCTTGAGAAGGCCTTCTGGGTCGCCTGAGCCAGGACAGATCTCGTTTCAGGGGTTGCCCTTTCGCGGCCTGCTACTGCAAAACCACGGTTGTGGAAAAACGTGACCCTCTGAAATTGCTTGCCTACCAGGTGCTGATACCGGATACCCCTTCTGCGGGTGACCGCGATCGGTATGTCACTTCCTTGTGTGAGCATATTGCAGGATATCTTGGCGATGAAGGGGCGGTGAACGTTGTTATCCTTCCGGAACTGTGCACGCTGGAATATTCGCGCCAGGCATTTGAGTCGCTTGCTGACCTTGCCGAGCCGTTGAATGGCCCTTCGGTTGAGCGTTTTGCCGCACTGGCACGTACCCTGGACGCAGTGGTGGTATTTGGGATGGCGCGTCGCACGGACACAGGATTCAGGATCAGCCAAGTCACTCTGAGTGAGACAGGCGAAATCGCGGCCTGTTACGACAAGATGCATCTTTGCCAGTATGGCGCCTCCTGTGAAAAAGAATATTTTGAACCCGGACACAGGATCTCCGTGACGACTACAAAAGGTTGGACGGTCGCTCCTTTGATCTGCTACGACATTCGTATTCCCGAGATGTCCCGCGCTTTGACCCTTGAACACAATGTGGATCTTTTGTTGCACTGTGGCGCCTACTTTCGGGATGAATCCTTTGCCACCTGGCATAACTTTGCTATGACCCGGGCGATGGAAAACCAGGTCTATCTCTTAAGCCTAAACCGTGCTGGAGAAAACTATGGGAACTCAATATTCTGTCCGCCTTGGATCGATGAAGCCCATCCGGCGGACTATTTTGAAGCACATGTGGAGGACTTTCGGCTTCTCGAACTGGATCCTGATCTGCCGGAAAAGACCCGCTCCATGTACACTTTTCTCAAGGACCGTCATGAGCGTTATCGCCTTTAACCGCGATTGCGGATGACCATTTAAGCTAATTACGATTTTTCTTGACTAGAAGTATTTTCCTCTGATGGACAACGCGCATCTTAAAAAGACCTGGCAAAAGGGTATCAAGGCCCTGGAGCAGCAGGATTTTGCTCGGGCTATCGCAAGCCTTAAGAAGGTCGAAAAAGTCATGCCTGAGGATCCAGATGTGCACTTTGCGCTGGCGGACGCCTTGTTCGGGCAGGGAAAAATTGACCTTGCAATCCGGCATTGCCGGATCGGTATCGATACGGCTCCTGAAGCCATCGTGGGATGGATTCGAATGGGTCGACTCTTATTGATGACAGGAAAAGGGAGACAGGCACTGGAAACCTTTAACCGGGCTAGGGAAGTCAGCCCGGAGCATCCGCATGTTGTGGCAGGTATGGCCGAGTCCAAGGCTATGGTAGGTGATCTTGAGGGTGCTGAAGCGGCATTTACTGATGCACTCGTGTTGGCACCGGGTGAGCCCGACCTGATTGTCTCGCTTGCAAGAGTGCAGGATGCCAGAGGAAATATGGAAGCGGCAGAAGAAACCCTTCGAGCGGCCTGCGCCGAATCTCCCGGCCAACTCGTGCTTTGGCAATCTCTCGGGCGGGCCCTTGAAGCTTGGGACCGGGTTGAGGACGCAAGCGAGGTCTGCCGGCAAGCCCAAGCGCATCATCCGCGCTCGCTAGAACTTAAGGCGCAGCGCGCCGGACTTTTGTACGATCTGCGTGATCTTGAAACGGCACAGGAACTTTATACCGAGCTTGCGAATGCCTATCCGGGTGATATGCGGATTCAGAATGACTTGGCACAGGTTTTAGCATCGCTTGGTAGGGACGCCGAGTCTCATGATATTTTCAGAGAGTTGACCAAGCGTGAACCGCTTTTCGGACAGCCCTGGCTCAATATTGCGAGAGCCCGTCGTTATGAAATTCCCGAGGACAGGGATCTCCAGAAGATACGTTCCGTCCTAAAACGCCGGCAGCTCCAACCCTCGCAAGCTGCCTACCTTCACTTCGCGCTTGGAAAAGCACTCGATGACTGTGGGGTCTACGAAGATGCGTTTGCACATTACCGACAGGGCAATGCGCTGCGCCGGGCGGATCTGCAGTTTGATTCAAGCGCGGTGAGTGATCATATCAGCCGGATCATTGATGCATTTACACCGGATTTGATGAGCCTTTTTGAAGGGAAGGGAAACTCGTCAACCAGACCCCTAATGATTGTCGGCATGCCGCGCTCGGGAACGACATTACTCGAGCAGGTACTATGCGCCCATCCTGAGGTTGAGACGGCAGGAGAGTTGCGGAGCCTGGCGCAAGCCGCACGAGCGTACACTCGTCAGCGTAACGATCCCTGGCCGGAATGTATTGAAAACGCCTTGCCTGAAGACTTAAGCGTTCTTTCGGAGGTTTATCTTGGGGCACTGCATACAAGGTCCGAAAATGCAGCAAAAGTGGTCGACAAGATGCCGCAGAATTTTCTTCACTTGGGGTTTGCGTCCCTGTTGTTTCCCAAGGCAGTCTTTGTTCATTGCGTGCGGGATCCGTTAGACACATGTCTTTCGAACTTTTTTCAAGTTTTTCCACCAGGATTCGACTTTGCCTACGATCTCTCAGAAATCGGCCACTACTATCGGAGTTATGAAAGACTGATGAGCCATTGGCAAACTCTTTTGGGAGCGCGCCTCGTTACGGTGCGCTATGAGGAGCTTGTGAGTGATCCAGAAGGAGTTCTAAAGCCGTTATTGCAGAGCCTTGGTGTTGCGTGGAATGACGCGTGTCTTTCCCATCAGGACAGTGTGGATAGAGTAGACACGTTGAGCCTCTACCAGGTGCGCAAACCGCTCAATACTGGATCTACGGAACGCTGGCGCAATTATGAAAAGCATTTGGCGCCGCTACGTACAGCGCTCACGGCGGAATAGCGGGCGCTGTTGAGTTTGAGGTGACAGGCATCGTATCCTGAAAGTCAAATAAAAAGGGCGCCTTTCGG
>DPVA01000101.1 GCA_003529705.1 Gammaproteobacteria bacterium
CTTCATGCACTTCAAGTCCGGCGCGCAACCGTAGCCGCCGGAGCTTTTGCCGGGGCCTTTTTGGCTAAACTGATCCCTCTGATCCTCTTTCCCACCTTCTGGCTACGACCACAAAACCGCACTCTTGCCAATTGGCTCGACCCCCGTGGTCGAGGGAAGTTAATGATTTTCCCTGGATTGGTTCTGGTTGCTTTTTTGCCCTTTGCCGATGCCGGAGATAAGTTATCGACTGGATTGCAGATGTACATGCAGCATTGGCATTTCAATGCAGCTGCCTACTCAGTGGTCCACCTCGTTCTCGAACTATCGAGCAGCAACGCCCACGCATACGCCCGCTGGATTTGCGCAATCCTACTCGCACCCCTCGCTCTCGGTGCGCAAATCCGTTTCCGCGATCCCTATCAAGCTGCCTTTATGACCCTAGGGGCTTATATCCTGCTATCTCCAACCATGCACCCCTGGTATCTACTCTGGATCTTGCCTTTCTTACCTTTTTTCCCCAGTCCCGCCTGGATGCTTTTCAGTGGATTGGTATTCCTCGCCTACGAAGTGCTGATTCCCTACAGCAGTACTGGCATATGGCACGAAAACCCATGGATTATTTGGGCCCAATACGCGCCTTTTTATTTGCTTCTTGGCGCCACGACTTTCTATCGTCAGATTATTGGGAGCAGAGTACCCCGGACTAACCAACTCACAGATTGAGAACGAATCAGCCAGCCTGTGCCATTGATACAGATCACTCCAGACATCAACTTCACCGACTTGAGGAGGCAACTTTTCGGTGAATCCAGCGTCCTATTTATAGACTCCATCCAGCAGTGAAAGCGCGGCAGAGTTAAGATCCTTCACGATCTGCCTCTGGACGGGCCAATGCGCAAGCATTATGGTATTCCTATATTTTGCTAAGCACTTGTTCGGTCCGAGATGCACTCGCGCCCTTGTCGGAACCCTACCCGAAACCCTAGCGCCAACTTGGAACGCTCCGCAAAAGACACCCTCTGCCTTTTGGCCCTCTGTTTTGCCACGCTGTCTCTGTCCAGTTGTCTGGAGCTAGTTCGCCGCCCTTCAGCCAGTGTCCCTGCCGTTTACCAACCGCAAGCCGGCACGGATGACAAAACCGACACCACACGCACCAGCACAGCAAAGATCTCTAAAACTCAGAGGCCCTCCCCCGTGGTCATCGCAAACCACCCCCAACGCCAAGACCAACAACGACGGAACATCGAGGAAGTCAATCGATACGCATTGTGGTGTATCGAGAACGCAATGTGGAACGAGGCGCAATCTCATCTGGAACGCGCCCTGGCCCAAGACAGTCTCTCAGCCAGCCTGCACAACAATCTGGGCATCGTCTACGAACGACTCGGGATGACCGACAAAGCCCGCGATTTCTATCACCGGGCACGGGCTCTCAATCCCTCCAAGAAAGCCTACATGGCGAATTTGAGCTATTTTCAGGAGTTTCAAGAAGCCACTCACGATTCCACGAGGCGCTTCGATATTTTCGAGTTGAACGACAAACTGCCGCGGCGACGGGGCACCCAACGACCCAATAACCCGTCCATTATCACGAGAGAGTGAACGTGCTGGCCAAAACGAGATCATACCGCGCGTCCCTTCAGAGCCTCGCCAGCGTTTTATTGCTCAGCCTGGGTGCCGGAGCCCTCGAAGCCCAAGATATCCTGACCTTACAGTTGCAGCAGGGCTTCGGCAAAAACAAAGTCCGCTATCGCGACTTCAAATGGGAGGTCCTCGAAAGCGAGCACTTGGAACTCCACTACGAACCAGAGTTCCAGAATCTGGCCGTGAATGCAATCGAATACCTCGAGGAGGGCTACGACCATATCAGTGAAATCCTGCACCACGAGCTCTCGCACCGACCACCGATCGTCATCTATCAATCGCATTACCAGTTCCAGCAGACCAATATCTTCCCCGATTTTCTGCCACCCGGAGTCGCTGGTTTCGCCGAACCGCTGCGCTTCCGCATGGTTATTCCCTTTGACGGAGACCTGGACGAATTTCGCAATGTCCTGGTCCACGAACTGACGCACATCTTCCAGTACGATATCGTCCACAAAGGACCCATTCGCCGAATTTCGAGCCCGATCTCCCAACCGCCAACTTGGATTATGGAGGGTTTGGCCGAGTACACCACTCCGGGCCGCAACACCATCGACGAAATGGTCCTGCGCGATGCTGTGCTGACCGATGGACTGATCCCGCTGGAAACCATGAACGCGGCCTGGGGCCAGGGCAACGTCTTTCTGGCCTATAAGCAAAGCCACTCGATCATGGAGTACATCGCCGAGCACTACGGTCCCGAAAAAATTAGCCGTATCCTGCGTCTGTGGGACATGCAGAACGACACCGACAAACTCCTGGACCGCCTGATCGGTATGAAAATGAAGACACTGGACAACCGCTGGTCGGCCCACATGCGTAAAACCTACTGGCCGCTCTTGCAAACGCGCGATTACATTTCCGAATTCGCCGAAGAAATTGGCGATGAAGAAGAGAATTTCCAGAGTTACTCCAGCGCGTGCTGGTCGCTCAGTGGAGACATGCTCGCCGTCTACTCGTCCGATGGAGTAGAGCAGCATGTCGATATCATCCGCCTGGACGACGCTTCGCTGGTCGAGCGCGTTACTCAAAGCATGCGCACGGCCAATTACGACCATCTGAGCATCGGTAGCGGTACTGTGGCCTGGGCCCCGGACGGCCACACGATCGCTTTCGTCGCCAAAGAAGGGCCCCGCGATCGCATCCTGCTCTGGAATCTCTACGACAAGCAGCTCATCCAGACTCTGGTCATTCCCGACCTCGAACTCATCGAGAACCTGGCCTGGGCCCCCGACAGCCGCCACTTGGCCTTTATCGGTACCGGCTACGGTCAGAGCGATCTCTACACCATCGATATAGAGACTGGCGAGCGACGCCAACTCACCGGTACACCCCAGCGCGAAAACCATCCCAATTGGTCTCCCGATGGTCGATACATCGCCTTTAGCGCCAAATACCACAACCAGTTCGACATCAAGATCTACGACCTGGCCGAAGGGGTATCGCACACAGCTATTTCCA
>DPVA01000100.1:0-304 GCA_003529705.1 Gammaproteobacteria bacterium
TCTCGGCGTTCTGATCGGCGCCGTAACGTTTACAGGCTCTGTGGCAGCGTTCGGAAAGCTGCAGGGTATTCTCAGTAGCCGACCCCTGACGTTGCCCGGGCGCCACCTGATAAATCTTGTGATCGGGCTGGTCTGTATCTGGCTGGGCGTTCTGTTTGTCGGTGCTGAATCTCCCACCGTTGGCATGTGGCCACTGCTGATCATGACCGGGCTCGCTTTTATTTTCGGTCTACATATGGTCCTCGCTATCGGTGGTGCCGACATGCCCGTCGTGATCTCAATGTTGAATAGTTATTCCGGTTGG
>DPVA01000100.1:703-5475 GCA_003529705.1 Gammaproteobacteria bacterium
ATTCTGAGTTACATCATGTGCCGCGCGATGAACCGCCGGTTTCTCTCAGTCATTTTAGGTGGATTTGGGGGAGAAACCTCGAGTGGCTCGGGCCCCAAGATCGAGGGAGAAGCGGTTGCGGTATCGGCCGAAGAAACGATCCAACTGCTGACGTCCGCAAAAAGCGTGGTGATCGTCCCTGGCTATGGGATGGCGGTCGCTCACGCCCAACACCCGGTGTCAGAGCTTGTTAAGATTCTTAAGGATCGGGGAGTAAAAACCCGGTTTGCGATCCACCCGGTCGCGGGAAGAATGCCCGGACACATGAATGTGCTGCTGGCAGAGGCTCGGGTCGCTTATGACATCGTTCTTGAGATGGACGAAATCAACGCTGATTTTCCCGACACGGATGTTGTGCTGGTGATCGGAGCAAATGACATCGTCAACCCGGCTGCTCAGGAAGTTCCCGACAGCCCTATTGCCGGAATGCCGGTCTTAGAGGTCTGGAAAGCCCAAACCACGATTATCCTCAAACGCAGCATGGCTACGGGATATGCCGGCGTAGACAACCCGCTTTTCTACCGGAGTAACTCCCGAATGTTGTTTGGCGACGCCAAAGAAAGCATCAGCACGGTGCTCGCGGGCCTATAACCCGGCGCTGAGCCTTGGGACCACTTAGCCGATTCCGATTGCCTGGCGCATTGCCAAGCCTATCTCCGCCGGGTTTGCCGTCACCGACACGCCGGCATCTTCAAGAGCGCTGATCTTGTCGTCCGCTGTACCTCGACCGCCGGCGATGATCGCGCCAGCATGTCCCATTCGTTTGCCCGGCGGCGCAGTCACTCCCGCGATAAAAGCGGCAACCGGCTTTTTCATATTCTCACCGATCCACTGCGCACACTCTTCTTCGTCAGAACCACCGATCTCTCCGCACATCACCACGGCATCCGTATCGGGGTCATCGTTGAACATCTTCATCACATCAAGATGCTTCAGTCCGTTCACGGGGTCACCGCCGATGCCGACGCAAGTTGACTGCCCCATTCCTAACTTCGTCAACTGATCGACGACCTCGTAAGTAAGTGTCCCGGAACGTGATACGACCCCAATCCGACCGGGGGTATGGATATATCCCGGCATGATTCCAATTTTGAGCTCGCCCGGGGTAATCACGCCGGGGCAGTTTGGCCCGACCAACACCGTCCCGCTGTCCCGCATGCGGTCCCGGGTCAGGATCATATCTTTGACCGGCACGCCCTCAGTGATGCAGATTACCGTGCCAATCCCCGCCTCCACCGCTTCGTCGATGGCCGCCGCAGCAAATGGGGGAGGAACATAGATCACGGATACATCAGCACCCGTCTCGCATCGCGCGGCTTCGACCGTATCAAAAATAGGAATGCCCGCGAACTTCTGACCACCTTTTCCTGAAGTTACGCCCGCAACAAAGCAGTCCGATCCTCGCCCATACTCGAGACAGTTTTGGGTATGGAATTGACCGGTTTTCCCAGTAATCCCCTGGGTAATCACCCGGCTCGAGCTGTTGATAAGTATCGTCATCGCCTAACTCTCAGTTGCCGCAACGACCTTTTCGGCCGCATCAGCCATCGTGGTCGCCGTAATCATGTCAAGACCGGACCGCTCGAGAATTTCACGTCCGCGCTTCACGTTCGTCCCCTCGAGCCTGACCACGAGGGGAATCTTAAGTTTGACCACCTCGGCAGCCTGTACCAGGCCTTCTGCAACAACGTCACATCTCATAATTCCGCCGAAGATGTTCACCAGAATTGCCTTGAGCTCCGGATTACTCAGCATGATCTTAAACGCCTCAGTGACCTGTTCTGCGGTCGCACCACCCCCCACATCGAGAAAGTTGGCTGGCTCTCCACCGTATAGCTTGATGATGTCCATGGTCGCCATTGCCAGTCCCGCACCGTTAACGAGACAGCCGATATTGCCCTCCAAAGAGATATAGCTAAGCCCGACAGCTGAGGCCTCAATTTCAGCCGGGTCTTCCTCGTCAGTATCACGCATCGCAACGATTTCGGGGTGCCGGAAAAGGGAGTTTTCATCGAAATTGAATTTTGCATCGAGCGCGATCACACGGTTGTCGGCGGTGACGACGAGCGGGTTAATCTCAGCCAGGGACGCGTCTGTCTCCCAGAACGCCACAAAAAGCTGCTCCAGGAACCGCGCGCCCTCCTCGGCCTGATCTGGCTCCAACTCCAAGTTCTTCATCATTTCCAGAGCGTCGTCCTGAGACAGGCCCGAGCTAGGGTCCACAAAGGCCTTAAAGATTTTTTCTGGGCTATTGGCCGCGACCTCCTCAATTTCGGTGCCACCTTCTGAACTGGCCATTACTACAACACGCTGAGAACTTCTGTCGATCACAAGTCCTACATAGAGTTCCCGGGAGATGTCCACGCCTTCTTCAACCAACAACCGGTTGACCTGCTGGCCCATTGGACCGGTCTGATGCGTGACCAACATCATGCCCAACATTTCTTCCGCAGCTTCTCGCACTCCGCCAAGGGAACCGACCACCTTGACACCCCCGCCCTTGCCACGACCTCCTGCGTGTATCTGGGCTTTCACAACCCAGCGAGCGCCACCAATTTCATTAGCAATTCTTACAGCATCATCCGGACTGAAGCAGGGCATCCCGCGCGGAACGGGGATGCCCCGTTTCCGTAAGATCTCCTTTGCCTGATACTCATGTACTTTCATCTATTCCTGTTCCCTGAAGTCATACCGTCTGAGTTTCGTTTTGAGGGAGTCGATCTATCCCCGAACCTCGACTGGGCGGGACGGGTCGGTGATCCATTCACTCCAAGAACCAGGGTAAAGCCGAGATCCGCTTAACCCGGCGTACTCCATCGCGAAGAGGTTGTGGCAGGCTGTGACTCCAGAACCACAACTATGGACAATTGCCTGCGGAGGCAGTCCCTGCAGTGCCTCCTCGAACTCTCTCTTAAGTGTTTCCGATGACTTAAAGATACCTCCGGAAAGGTTCAAAGCAAAATGACGGTTTAGAGCCCCCGGGATACACCCTGCTTTTTTATCCAAAGGTTCTTTGCGGCCGCTGAACCGCTCCTCTTCACGTGCGTCCAGCACCAACGATTGTGGATCCTCCAGCCTTTCCATCAAGAACTGCGCATCAACCTCCGGGGCATGCGGAAGATTGTACGCACGTGTCTCCCCGGTGGGTACCGATTGACTGTCACGTTCATCTCCGAATTCAAGCGGCAAGCTCTGTTTACGCCACTCGGAAAAACCCCCATCCACCAGCAAAACGTTATCAATTCCTGCCCAGGCCAACATCCACCACAAACGCGCCGCGAATACCCCTGGTCCCCCATCATAGACCGCAACCGGGTTGCTGCTCCCCAGCCCAAGTTTTGAGATTCTTTCGCAACATTCAGAGAACTGTGGGAGTGGATGACGCCCAGTATTTGATGAGATGGGTCCCGACAGGTCTCGTTCTAAATCTACATAGCGGGCGTTGGGAATATGCGATCCTTCATAGGCTGCCCTACCAGCATCGGGGTCAGTCAGTGAAAACCGGCAGTCGAAAATCGCCACCGTGCCGTCACGGGACAGTCGATCCAGGTCAGCAACACTAACTAAGTTCGCGCGCATAATTCTGCGTATCCATTAATTCTCGGGCGCGTATTATCGTAGGCCAAGCCGGCTGCTTGCAATGCCAAGCCATTCAATGGGGGAGTCAACGTTAGAGGGGACCGCCTATCTGACCGCGCTAGAGTTACTCAACCTGCTTCGCGTTAAACCCCGCTGGGAATAAAATAGGACGGATAGGAGCATGGGGCCCCCAAAAACCCTCTAGCATGGAGGTTTCAAGCCGACCAGAAGATAGCAAAACCTGCCCTGAATAGATTAATACTTGCCCAAGCTTAAACAGCACAACGGTGCCCAGAGATTTAACGATCGACTCCAGTGCCGGACGAGTATTGATCGTACGCACACTTTCCCGGCGCGGTCTAAGTTCAGTCTCGGCCTCTAGCACCAGGTTACGCCGATGCACGAAAACGGGAGTCATAATGCCTCCAAGCGTCATACCACTCGCACAGCGTGCATTACACCTCTCAGCACGCAAATCTAGATAGCAGTGTTTGCGGTGTTGGAGTATCTAGCTTATTGATGTTTGTTGCGCAAGGTAGAGTTGCCATTTTTCCTGACGGCGAAAATACACATTCGTACCCCTTACCTTTCCATCAAAGATGTTGTCATTGTCACGAAATTTCGTAGTTGCTTGATAAGTCAAGACAGCCGAATCACCAAACTGGTTGACCCTTAACTCAGCGACTTCCATACTTTGTATGTCCATCTTGCCTTGTCGGATGCTATTGAATACATCTTGTTTGCCTAACAGGTGACCGTGAGGTGATATGTAGGTTAAATCATCAGCAACGCAACGATCCAGCGTCTCCAGGTCTCCCGTGACTAGTGCGTGAATGCGAGCTTCGTGCACCTCCTTTAGATCATCATCCATAATCTGGCTGTCCATTTAGATTTCCCGAATTAAATTAAACCCTTAACCGATAAAACTGAAATTTTTCCAGTCTAGAGGAGTTTACTTGTTAACGCCTCCAAATCTACCCTTTCAACGACTAGACTCCTCCGAGTTGTTGGGGAGATATATCTTTGACAGCCACTGGACACCGATCCTAATTTCACACCCCAGTCGACACTATTGAGCTCGGTTTACGGTCCCAGTCCCTTAGAACCCAAGCAATCCGACACACCGGGCGGATGGCGGAGAGGGAGGGATTCGA
>DPVA01000032.1 GCA_003529705.1 Gammaproteobacteria bacterium
GGACAGATCAGTTACGCCATGCTGTTCAGGATCGCGTCAGGCGATATGCTTGGGCGTGACCAGCCGGTCATCCTGCAGTTGCTTGAGATTCCGGCGGCTATGGATGCTCTTCAGGGGGTTGTCATGGAACTGGATGATTGCGCCTTCCCCTTACTCCAGGGGATCGTGACCTCTGATGATCCTGTCATAGCATTTGCTGGCGCGGAATTTGCAATGCTGGTGGGGGCCCGACCCCGGGGTCCGGGGATGGAGCGTAAGGATCTGCTGACCCAAAATGCCCAGATATTCTCGCTCCAAGGTAAGGCGCTTAACGAAAGTGCCAGTCGTGATGTGCGGGTACTGGTGGTCGGAAATCCAGCAAACACCAATGCCTTGATTGCATCCGCTAATGCCCCCGACATTGAAACGGCTCAGTTCACCGCGATGACCCGTTTGGATCACAACCGCGCTATCAGCCAACTTGCCGAGAAAACGGGTGCGACGACGACTGATATTTCCCGGGTGACTATCTGGGGGAATCACTCGGCGACCCAGTATCCCGATATCCACCATGCCATGATTGCCGGCGACCGCGCGGTGGATCGGGTCGATCAGGAGTGGATGGCCGGGGAGTTTATTCCCACGGTGCAACAGCGCGGTGCAGCCATCATCAAGGCACGGGGAGCATCGAGTGCGGCATCGGCAGCCGGAGCGGCTATTGATCACATGCGTACCTGGGTGCAGGGGACGCCGGAAGACGACTGGGTCAGCATGGCGATTTCCTCGACGGGGGATTACGGTATCGAAACCGGGCTGATCTATTCGTTCCCGGTTACCTGCTCAGGCGGTCAGTATACGGTCGTTAGAGATCTTGCGATTAATGGGTTCAGCGAGGAACGCATGCAGGCGACAGAAGCGGAACTTCGTGAAGAACGTGACGGTGTAAAAGAACTCCTGAGGTAATCATAATGTACCCAACCATTCAGGTGACAGCGTCATGATTCGGATTGCAGTGGCCGGTGCTGCCGGGCGAATGGGCCAGACTCTGGTTTCGGCTTGTAACGCACATCAGTCATTCATTCTGAGTCATACTTTTGAGCAGTCCGGGCATGAATCCATAGGCCAACCTGCCAGCAACGCCAAAACCAGTCCGGCAATCTTCGACAGCATTGATGGTGCGCCGTTTGACGTTTTGATTGACTTCACGTCGCCAGCAGCATCGTTATCGAACCTCGCTTTCTGCGCTGATCACGGGTTGCGGGCTGTTATCGGGACAACAGGATTCAATGAGAGCGAGAAACAGCGTATGGCCGAACTCTCTGAAAGGACGGCGGTCGTCTGGGCGCCCAATATGAGTGTCGGCGTGACTATCTGTCTGAAACTCCTGGAACTTGCCGCGAGCGCTTTTGGTGATGACGTTGATATTGAGGTTATAGAAGCCCACCACCGCCACAAGGTCGACGCCCCCTCCGGCACTGCCCTAAAAATGGGTGAGGTCTTGGCCAGGACGCTCGGGCGAGACCTCGAGTCGCATGGGGTTTTTGTACGCGAGGGTCATACGGGTCCGCGCAAGGACCGGGAGATTGGGTTCTCGACGATTCGGGCGGCGGATGTGGTCGGTGAGCACAGCGTATGGTTTGCAGGAGCCAAAGAAAGGGTTGAGATTACCCACAAAGCCTCGGGTCGGGAGATCTATGCTAATGGCGCACTCCGCTGTGCCGAATGGCTGGTGGATAAGCCGTCGGGTCTTTTCGACATGCAGGATGTGCTTGGCCTTAAGGCCTGAAAATGGGTACAAGCGATTGATGTTTGAGCTCCAAGACGATAGACTGCTTTCCCCGGAATGAGTAACCATCTTATTCAAAAAAAGGAGAGACTCGGAAGGTCTCTCCTTTTTTTTGTTCGCATAAAAGGCATGACATCTTGACGCCCGCGATTCTGGCCCTCGAGGATGGGACAATATTTCATGGCCGTGCTATTGGCGCCATTGGAGAGGCCGTCGGTGAGGTGGTATTCAATACGGCGATGACGGGCTATCAGGAGATCGTATCGGATCCTTCATACGCGCGCCAGATTGTGACGTTGACCTGTCCGCATATCGGTAACGTGGGCGCTAACGATGAGGATATAGAAGCGCAGCACGCTTATGCCTGCGGGCTGGTCGTACGAGATTACCCCAGCCTTGTCAGCAACTTCCGTTCTCAGGAAAGCTTGAAAGAATTTCTTTTGCGCCAGAATGTGGTCGGTATCAGCGATGTCGATACCCGTCAGTTAACGCGGGTACTTCGCGAAAAAGGCGCTCAGAGCGGCTGCCTTCAGACCGGTAGTATCGATGAGACGCGGGCGGTAGACCAGGCTCAGGTGTTTGCCGGTCTCAAGGGAATGGATCTTGCGAAGACCGTCACTACCGAAAAACCTTATATCTGGGAGGAAGGAACTTGGCAACAGGAAGGGGGCTTTCAGGGCCCTGGGACGCGAAAATGGCGGGTGGTTGCCTATGATTTTGGGGTCAAACGGAACATTTTACGGCTCCTGGTAGATCGAGGCTGTGTGGTTGAGGTGGTCCCGGCTGAGACAAGTGTTGAGGCCGTTCTGGCTCGCAAGCCCGATGGCATATTTTTGTCCAATGGTCCGGGTGATCCCGAGCCTTGCACCTATGCCATTGAAGCAATTCGGGAGATTCTCAACACCCGGGTACCGGTATTCGGTATTTGCTTGGGGCACCAACTCTTGGCACTTGCGGTCGGTGCCAGAACCCTGAAGATGAAGTTTGGTCATCACGGCGCGAACCACCCAGTGGTGGATCTTGTCACTAGTCGGGTCATGATCACTAGTCAGAACCACGGATTTGCAGTGGATCCAGATTCACTGCCCAAAGAGGTCATGGTGACCCACCGGTCATTGTTTGACCAGTCGATTCAGGGAATAGCCCTGCGTAATTCACCGGCGTTTTCTTTTCAGGGTCATCCGGAAGCAAGCCCGGGACCCCAGGACATTATCAGCCTTTTTGATCAATTCGTGGATTTGATGGAGAAAACCAAGGCCGCCAGCCATGCCGAAGCGAGCTGACATCGCCTCTGTGCTGGTGATCGGAGCGGGTCCGATCGTAATCGGGCAGGCCTGCGAATTCGACTATTCCGGGGTCCAGGCCTGCAAGGCGCTTCGCGAAGAGGGATACCGCGTCGTTCTGGTGAATTCCAATCCCGCCACGATCATGACCGATCCCGAGTTCGCGGATGCCACTTATATTGAACCAATCACCTGGGAAGCCGTCGCGCTGATCATTGAAAAAGAGCGCCCGGATGCACTGCTGCCGACGATGGGAGGGCAGACTGGCTTGAATTGCTCTTTGGATTTGGTGCGTTACGGAGTACTGGAGAAGTTCGGCGTTGAGATGATTGGGGCGACGCAGGATGCTATCGACAAGGCCGAGGACCGCGATCGCTTTCGTGATGCGATGCAGTCGATTGGGCTCGAAGTGGCCCGGGGAGATCTTGCTCATTCAATGGAGGAGGCCGCTGGGGTGCTGGAGCAGATAGGGTTCCCCGCGATTATCCGACCCTCATTTACGCTTGGCGGCAGTGGCGGTGGTATCGCCTATAACCTGGAGGAATATGAAGCGATTTGCCGCCGGGGCCTGGATGCTTCACCAACCCGTGAACTGCTGATTGAGGAATGTATCCTGGGCTGGAAAGAATTCGAGATGGAGGTGGTACGCGATCACCGGGACAATTGCATCATCGTATGCTCGATTGAAAATTTCGATGCGATGGGGGTGCACACTGGAGATTCAATAACCGTCGCGCCGGCGCTGACGCTGACCGAC
>DPVA01000051.1:0-159 GCA_003529705.1 Gammaproteobacteria bacterium
GGATTCTGTCCGGCAATCAGGTCGGCCAGGATACGGGCGGATCCACAAGACATCGTCCAGCCCATATGTCCATGTCCAGTGTTCAGCCAGACATTGGACCCGTGGGTCCTGCCGATAAACGGCAGACCAGTCGGCGTCATCGGCCTTAATCCCGCCCAG
>DPVA01000051.1:464-595 GCA_003529705.1 Gammaproteobacteria bacterium
CATCGGCCTTAATCCCGCCCAGTAGTCCGGCTTTGTGTACTGAGCCGCGCGGGGCATCAGATCCTGAGTCTTCTGCAACATGACCCGGAAATCACGGGGCTGGTGACGCGTACTATAACTCCCGATTTCTG
>DPVA01000051.1:893-8057 GCA_003529705.1 Gammaproteobacteria bacterium
GCGTACTATAACTCCCGATTTCTGCAGTTGCCGTAATGCGCAGACGGTTTCCCATGGGGCAGTAGGCCAGCAGGTTGTCCTCGTCGACACCGCCAAAGCGGGGGAGCAGCTCTGGATCCGTAGCGGGCAGGGTAACTGAATATCCCTTGACCGGGTAGATTGGCAACGAGAGACCCAACTGACGCGAGAGCATCGGACTGAAAACACCCAATGCCACCACAAATAAATCACCATTGACTGGCCCGCGGTTGGTATTGACCGCAGTCACGCGGCCACTCTTTTTTGAAAAACCGGTGATTTCGGTCTGCATCCGAACTTCAGCGCCTCTTTCGCGACAGCGTTCGGCCAGGGTATTAGTGAATGTCCGCGCATCCCCGCTTTCATCCGTTGGTACGAAAAGCGCGCCTGCAATAGCATTCTGAGCATCGGCGAGACCTGGATCCCGCTCGACCACCTGTTGTCGATTGAGGATTTCGATTTTGACTCCCGCACTCGAGAGAATTTCGCTTTTTATTGCCGCAGCTTTGAAGGACTGGTCTGAGCGGTAGAAATAGATAAGGCCACCAGTGTTTCGGTCGTAGTGAAAATCTGTTTCTTCAGCAACGACATGCAGCCGGGACTGTGAGTATTGGCAAAGGCGTGTTTTACGAAGTGTGTTGACACGTGCTCTTTGCGCCGTGCATTGCCGCAGAAACTGCGTCAGCCAGCGCCACTGGCGGGGATTAGCGCTAGGTCGGAAACGGATAGCCTGGTCGTTTCGCCATAGCGAGCGCAACATGATACGCGGCACACTGGGGGACGCCCAGGCAAATGCATGACCGGGAGCGATGAGTCCCGCGTTGGCGCGGGAGGTGAAATCAGCCGGGGATTTCGCGCGGTCGAGAACGGTCACCTGGTGACCGTCACGAAGACACTCCCAGGCGCTTGTGATCCCGGCAAGACCGGCCCCCAGAATCACAATGCGCATGGCTTTTGGAGGCGCCTTAACCCAGCGCCGCGATTACCCCAATTTCCACGGTGAACTGCGGTGCTGCCAGTTTGGACTCGACGCAAGCACGGGCCGGTGTTGCACCCGGCGTGACCCACGCATCCCACACTTCATTCATCTCATTGAACGTACTCATATCTGAGATCCAGATTGTCGCTGAGATCAACTTTGACTTATCGGTACCCGCTTCAGAGAGCAGGGCGTCGATACGCGAGAGGATATTGCGGGTCTGGTCTGCCACACTCTCGCCCGGCGCCTCAAGTGCCACCTGGCCTGCGGTGTAGACCGTATCCCCATGCATTACAGCCTGACTCATGCGGTCGCCGACTTGAATTCGTTTTAATGCCATTGATGTTGTTCCTTGATTAGAAGTTTGTGTAATACCCTACAGTTTACGTGAACTGATTCCAGAAAACGCTAGTCGCGGAGGATGAAATTGGAGCCGTGCCTGAATCTCTTTCGAATCGCGACCACTATCCCGGCAGATAACCCACAAGCTGCTTTTCAACACCTTTGAGATCGGGCTGGAGACCCTCGCGCAGTCCGTTCGCCATTTCTCCGGCAAAGTTTTCCTCCTGATCCTAGACGATGCCATCCAGAACAGCCTTTGTAACTTCCGCAGGAGAAACCCCCGGTGCCGGAAAGTCACGACTCATGCCAGTATCAACTGCGCCAGGAATCATTGCCCTTACGAGAGCATTGTTAGCAGCTAGTTCAGCACGCACCCTATGTTAAACGCTCAGCGCACGGCTAAAGCACGCTATCGAACGCGAATGCGCTAAGACTGCTGAAGGCTTGTGGTAGGAGTCCCTTCCCGGCGTATTGAAGGCGTGATCGGTATCGGGATAGGTATATATCTCAACGTCAGTACGGTTCGAGAAAGCGTTCGTGACCCGGTCGCGCGCTTGTGCCGGCACAAACTGGTCAAGCTCTGCGAAGTGCATCACCATCGGACAAGTGATCTGGTCTTTGAGGCCGAGATCTTCTTCAATTCCAACACCGTAGTAACAGACTGCCGCATCGATCTCACAATGAGCGGCAGCAAGGTAACTGAGTTTTCCGCCAAGACAAAAGCCAATTGCACCGAGTTTGCCCTTGCAGGCGTCGTGGGAATGCAGGGCTGACGTGGCAGCCTGCATATCCTCGATTGCCTTTGCGATATCAAATCGCTGATAAAACCCAAAGGCTTTCTGAAACTCTTCTTCACTGTAGCCAAGTTCGACACCGGGCTCCATACGCCAGAAAAGATCAGGAGCCAGCACGGTATACCCTTCTTCGGCGTAATAGTCAGCCACGTCGCGGATGTGCCAGTTGATGCCAAAGATTTCTTGTAGCAGCAGGATGCCCGGTCCCGAACCGGTCTCGGCCGTTGCGAGATAGCCCTTGAATTGACCCGAGCCATCCGTCGCTGTGATATCGAGATACGTGCCTGCCATTGCCTTATCCTCTACCCCAATTAATTGCTCAAAAGTCAGACTTATCATACATTAGTTGCCATATTCTGATAAAGCGAGTCAACAAATTGCGGCTTACTACCTATCGGACCGGATTCCGGTTCGGGGCTTCGACACTATGAAGCGTATCTGTGTGTTCTGCGGATCGACCAAGGGCGATCGTGACGCTTATCCCGAAGCGGCTACTGCGTTTGGTTCATTGCTGGCGGCCCACGGGTTTGGACTTGTCTACGGGGGCGCTTCTATCGGTTTGATGGGTGCTGTTGCGGATGCAGTGCTGCAGGCCGCGGGGGATGTCACGGGTGTTATCCCGCAATCATTGGTGGACAAGGAGATTGCACATTCGGGTCTGACACAAACCCATATCGTGGACACAATGCATGAGCGGAAGGCACTGATGGCAAAACTCTCGGACGGGTTTGTCGCACTGCCAGGTGGCATTGGTACCTTGGAAGAGTTATTTGAGATGTGGACTTGGGCGCAATTGGACTTGCACAACAAGCCGTGTGTGCTGCTGAATGTGGCGGGTTACTATGATGAACTTATCCGCTTTCTGGACAAGATGACGGACTCCGGTTATCTCAAGCAGGCAAGTCGTTCACAACTGCGAGTCGCGTGTTCCCCAGAAGAAGCCATCAGGGCCTGCAAGGTATAACGCAAGGGCAAATGCATTATCAGAAGTGGGACTGTATTTGGACTGGAGGGCGGATACTGACGATGACGACAGTTATTACGAGAAAGGATCGGATGTCGGGCTAAGCTTCAGGGAGGGCATCTGGTCTGTCCGCTCGTTGGACCCACCAACAGTTTGGTTTTCAGCAAGGGTTTTTCAGTTTATTTTCTTGAAATCGCGAACGCTATATCGATATCATTTTCATCAGGTGTCCGAGATGTACTTTAACCTGGGCGGACCCCGTGGATTTCGTTTTGGCGATCAGGATTGGGTCGATTGGGCCGGGGATTCGGTGATTTGGAACCCGCCGTTGGCGCCTCATGCTACCTGTGTTGACGATGCGCCATTTCTAAGCGCGGTCTCGTGGGGCAGTGATCTTGATAGTGTCTGCCGGAGAGCCCACCGTGACGATTGGCAGATGATCGAGGATCAACTTTGATAGGCCTCAGCCGTTAGAATTACGGAGTTTCCAGCAGTTAATACGATAACCTGCTGGGCGCGGGAGCACCATGAAGAATCTTTGGAGTGAGGAAGAAGCGGCCATTTGTGGAGATGATCCACTCGCGCTGCGGGTCTATTCATCGCGTCTGATCGGCTGCGCATCCGATCTCGTGCTGCACGGGGGAGGTAATACCTCCGTTAAGGCTGAATTCACTGATATTTTCGACGCCTGCCATGAGGTGCTGTACGTCAAAGGGAGTGGTTGGGATCTTGCAACTATAGAAGCCGCAGGATTTTCGCCTGTAGCGCTCGATGCCTTGACGCAGTTATCCCGTTTCGATGTGCTGAGTGATGCTGACATGGTGCGTGCCCAGCGGGCAGCTATGCTGGATCCCGGCGCACCCAATCCGTCCGTTGAGGCTATTTTGCACGCGCTGATTCCGTTTCGCTTCGTGGATCACACTCACGCCGATGCGGTGGTGACGCTCACGAATACGCCGGGTGGGGAGGCACGGATTCGCGAACTCTACGGCGACCGTCTGCTGGTGGTGCCGTATGTGATGCCAGGATTTGTGCTCGCAAAAAAAGTGGCGCAGATGACGCAAGGCATCGACTGGACAACTTTGCAGGGCATGGTTTTGATGAATCATGGGATCTTCAGCTTTGCGGACGATGCACGGGAAAGTTACACACGCATGATTGACCTCGTCACTGAAGCAGAACAGGCGTTGGGGGCGACGTCGATCACAACAACCGGTCAATCAAGTGTATCGGCGCTCGAACTTGCCACAATCCGTTATGAGGTGAGTCGCGCTGCACACCGTTCGATGCTGGCGGCTTTCAGCGGAAGTCCTCAAAGCCATTGTTTTTCTAAGAGAGATGACGTGGCCAGTGTCGCAACAAGGGGTCCTTTGACCCCAGACCATGTGATTCGTACCAAGCGGGTACCTTTGATAGTTAACGATGACCCGGTAGGTGCGGTAGCGAAATTTGTTTCCGACTATCAGGGTTATTTCGATCGACATACCGACGGGAAACTGTCCCGATTAGATTGCGCTCCCCGTTGGGCGGTCTGGCAGAATCGAGGGACGGTAGCTTTCGGGGCTAAGTCGAGTGATCTTGGGGTTATCTCCGATATCGTGGACCACACGATCACCGCTATTGAAACCGCGGAGTGTCTCGGCGGCTGGTGTGCCTTGCCCGAAGCAGATATCTTTGCCGTAGAGTACTGGGAGCTTGAGCAGGCCAAGTTGGGGAAAGCGTCAAACGCGCCAGCATTCCAGGGGCGCTGCGCGCTGGTGACGGGCGGTGCCAGCGGAATCGGCCAGGCCTGTGCAACGGCGTTGGCTGCGCAGGGCGCTCGGGTAACGGTTTTGGACAGGGATCCCTCTGTTCTGACAGTCTTTGATGGTCCAGATATTCAAGGCCGGATATGTGATGTAAAAGACGCCCAGGCTGTGCGTGAATCAATCGCTGAATCGGTCTCCACGTTTGGGGGCCTCGATATTCTGGTGAATAACGCCGGTATCTTTTCTGCGAGTGATAAGGTGGTAGATATGCCTGAAGATGAGTGGCAGCGTTCGCTCGACATCAACTTGACGGGCGCGATGCATATTGCGCGTGAGAGTATCCCTTATCTGAAACTTGGTTGGGACCCTTCAGTTATCATTGTCGGTTCAAAGAATGTGCCGGCACCTGGCCCGGCGGCAGGTGCTTATTCAGTTGCCAAAGCAGGACTAACGCAACTTGCCCGGGTGCTGGCGTTGGAGCTCGCCGCCGATGGCATCCGGGTGAATACCGTGCATCCGAATGCCGTCTTTGATACGGCGATCTGGACTGACGAAGTCCTTGAAGGCCGGGCTGCGCACTATGGAATGAGTGTAGAGGACTACCGTAGAAACAACCTGCTCCGCCAGGAAGTCACTTCGGCAGATGTGGCGGCCATGGTTTGTGCGATGGCAGGTTCTGCGTTTCGCTGTACTACGGGCGCCCAGCTTCCGATTGACGGCGGCAATGAACGGGTGTTGTGAACTATGACTTCGCTGAAAACACTAAGTAAGGGGCAGGAGAACCGGGGCGCAGGCATGATTCCAGATGAGTAAGATTAGGCGTCGTTTTGAGCAGATGCTTGAGCCCGCTGGCATCCGTCTCGACGGGCCAGATCCGTGGGATGTTCAGGTGCATAACGAGGATCTATTTATGCGCGTTGCGCGCGACGGCACGCTTGGGCTTGGCGAGGCCTATATGGATGGTTGGTGGGATTGCGATGCTCTTGATCAGATGATCACCCGAGGTTTTCGAGCCGGTCTCGAAGATAAGGTTCGCAATAACCTGCGTTTTCTGATCTACCTCGTTGGCTTTCGTTTGTTCAACCGCCAAAGTCGGGCAAGAGCATTTCAGGTTGGCGAACAGCATTACGATATCGGCAATGATGTTTTTGAGCAGATGCTCGATCCGCATATGAACTACAGCTGCGGGTTCTGGGAATCCGCCCAGCATCTGGAGGAGGCTCAGGTCGCAAAGATGGAGATGATTTGCACTAAGTTGCAGCTTGAGCCGGGAATGAAAGTGCTGGACGTTGGATGTGGCTGGGGCGGCCTGGCCTGCTGGATGGCCGGGCATCACGGTGTGCATGTCACCGGGATCACCGTTTCCGTCGAACAGGCGAAACTGGCGCGCGATCGTTGTGCTGACTTGCCGATCGACATTGAGATCAAGGATTACCGTGAACTTGAAGGTCAGTTTGATCGGATCGTCTCTGTCGGTATGTTTGAACATGTGGGTCAGAGAAACTATCAGACGTTTTTTAGCAAGACCCGTTCGCTCCTTAAGGATCAGGGACTGTTTCTATTGCATACCATTGGCGCTGGCCGCGATGGCTTGGCGACGGATCGTTGGATCGAGAAATATATTTTCCCCAACGGTGTGTTGCCTCCCGCTCCAGAATTAGCGCGGCAGGCCAGTGCATTTTTCACTATTGAGGACTGGCATAACTTTGGCGCCGATTACGATCCGACCCTGATGGCGTGGTATCGCAATTTCAATGACGCCTGGCCAAAACTCAAGGCGAATTATGGTGACCGCTTCAAGCGGATGTTCGACTATTACTTGCTAGTCTGTGCGGGCTCCTTTCGCTCTCGGGAGAACCATCTGTGGCAGGTGGTGCTTTCTGCCGGTGGCCTTAATGGAGGTTACCGGGCACCTCGTTGGTCACCGGCTGACTGATCACGAAACTCGGGGGTTTACCAGCCACCCCCCCCACCACCACCCCCACCCCCGCCAGATGATCCTGCGCTGAAACCGGACGACGATCCGGGCGCCGTCGATGCTGAAGCGACTGTCGAGGAGAGTGTGCGGCCTAAGGTAATGGCGAAATGTGTCGGATTGGCAGATGTCCACGATCGGCCCGAATACCAGCGAGGTTGGTAGTGTCTGCCGGGCTCCTGCGCTGCCTGCTCCAGCGTCTCACTGAAGTTCTCAGAC
Source organism: Gammaproteobacteria bacterium (assembly GCA_003529705.1). Classification (GTDB taxonomy): domain Bacteria; phylum Pseudomonadota; class Gammaproteobacteria; order Arenicellales; family UBA868; genus UBA868. The sequence goes on from DPVA01000051.1 coordinate 7,933, forward strand.
CACTCTTGGGCAACATCAAGCGCGAGCGCGTAGGGTAGGTACTTCTCAAAGATCAGTAGCTGCTGGTCAATGGACCCCAAGGTTTCTAACCGATTCTTTTCCGCGGTTGCCAGGTATTTTTTGAA
>DPVA01000123.1:0-980 GCA_003529705.1 Gammaproteobacteria bacterium
GACCGGTTGAAAATGAGGACGGGATTTTAACGCATCGGAGAGAGATTCCGGATGGAACGCCTTCTCAGTCTGGCCCCTGCTCGGCAAGCGCTTTCATCTCGTGTTCTTCAATAACCTGAATTCCCAAACTGACTGCCTTGTCGTATTTCGAGCCAGGATCTGTCCCGACGACCAGGAAATCTGTACGCGAGGAAATACTGCCGGACACCTTAGCACCTTGCTCGATCAGCCATCGTCGGGCTTGATCACGACTAAGATTTGGTAAAGTGCCGGTAATAACCACTGTTTTACCAGCAAAGCCGCCGCGGGGAGCTGCCGTAAGCGTTTCCTCTGGCCAATCCACGCCGTGCCGGCGCAGGGCTTCGATAACATGCTGATTATGCGGCTGATCAAAGAACCGTCTGATTTCTCGGGCCACGACCGGGCCAACATCTACAACCCGTTCGAGTGACTCCACGGGCGCTGTCATCAGCGATTCGAGTGTCCCGAATTGCTGCGCCAAGGTTTGCGCTGTTGCCTGACCGACTTGCGGGATACCGAGCGCAAAGAGAAAACGTGGCAAGGTCGTGTGCCGGCTTAACGCAAGAGAGGTAATCAGGTTGTCGGCCGACTTTCGGCCCATCCTTTCCAATTCTGAAAATTCGTCAGCTGACAACACAAACAAGTCAGCAGGGGTTTTCACTCGACCTCGATCAACCAGTTGCTCAACCAATTTTGCGCCTAGTCCCTCTATATCCATCGCTAACCGTGACGAAAAATGTTTGATCGACTCTTTAAGCTGGGCAGAGCATACCAATCCTCCATCGCATCGCCGGATTACCCCACCCTCATCCGCAGAAACACCGGATCCACATACCGGGCACTGGTTTGGAAACTTGAACCGCCTGGTCCCGCGCGGTCGACGATCAAATACCACGGTGACCACTTCCGGAATCACATCCCCCGCGCGCCGGATGACCACGGTATCGCCTTTTCGCACA
>DPVA01000123.1:1274-12800 GCA_003529705.1 Gammaproteobacteria bacterium
GGTATCGCCTTTTCGCACATCGAGTCGTTCAATCTCCGACGCGTTGTGCAGCGTGGCATTGGAGACCGTGACGCCGCCAACAAAAACTGGATCCAGCCTTGCCACTGGCGTCAGCGCCCCGGTGCGACCCACCTGAATCTCAATCGCTTTGATCACAGTGGTTTCCTCTTCGGCAGGGAACTTATGAGCCATTGCCCATCTCGGGGCCCGCGACACCGAACCTAGGGCTTGCTGGTCATCAACGCAGTTCACCTTGTACACAACCCCATCGATCTCGTAGTCGAGCGCATCGCGTCGTGCCAGAATCTCTCGGTAATATTCCAAGAGGGCATCGAGCCCGTTAACCTCACGTGCGAGCGGGTTGGTTGGCAAGCCGAGCTTGCGCAGTCGTTTCAGCATATTGATCTGGGTTGCCGGCGGATCACTTCCTTCCCAAATCCCGACGGCGTAACAGAAAAACGATAAAGGGCGTTGTGCGCAAATGCTTGAATCAAGCTGCCGCAAACTGCCAGCAGCGGCATTACGAGGATTTACGTAGAGTTTTTCGTCGAGCGATTTTTGTTGTTCATTCAGCTTCTGAAACCCCGCCAGCGGCATAAACACCTCGCCGCGAACTTCTAAGACAGGGGGCGCCCCGTCTGAGCGCAATTGCAACGGGACCGAGGAGATCGAACGGACATTGAGCGTTACATCCTCTCCGGTGCGGCCGTCACCACGGGTCGCCGCCCGCGTCAACTTGCCCTGTTCATAAATTAGACTGATCGCGAGTCCGTCAATCTTGGGCTCAGCCGCATAGGAAATTGAGTCGTGACCAGTCCCTTCCCGGCATCTACGGTCGAACTCACTCACCTCCTGAGAAGAAAATGCATTATTGAGAGACAGCATCGGCACTTGGTGATCGACCGGTTGGAAGCGCTCCAGAGGGGCAGCACCAACCCGCTGAGTCGGAGAATTCGATGTGATGAGTTCGGGATGCGCGCTTTCAAGTTTCTCGAGCGCCCGGATCAACCCGTCATAACGGGAATCTGAAACAACAGGATCGTCCAGCACATGATATCGATAGTTATGCTCTTCGATCTCTGCGCGAAGCTTGTCAATTTGATCAGCCTTATCCCCCGCCTTGGCCGAGGCTTGCTTTCTGTTACTGCTCACGCCGGTATGCTGTCTAATATTCTCAAGCCGAAGAGACCTCTGGTTTAGAACGCCGAATCAGAACAGTCGTACTGCCTCTTCAGACCCTGGCTCTATCCCGTACCGTTTCATCGATGACTCCAGTAACCGAATCTGACGCACGATGCCGTCAAACTGTACGTCGCTGAGAGCACCTCTCTGGGGGTCAACCAGGGATCCGCCGATTTGCGAAGAGACATAAGTGGCCACCGATACCAAGTCAGAAAACGTCTGCGACGGGCGCTGCACTGTCGGCACGTTCAGGAAAAGCACAAGGCCACGCAGCATGCCTGACTCCAAATCATCATAGCTGAAGCTGCCGGCCTCAGACCGCTTGGCAAGACTGAAGCGGCTGATCCCCGTCCTTGGATCGTAAAGATGAAACATATCGTCCTTGCCCAAGCGCATTCCCGAACGATCCAAGGCACGCGCAACATCAGGACCTGAAAATCCAGATCCTGGAGGTGGCTCAATATGAATAACAGCGAGCAGATCAAACTCCTGGCAGAATCGCTCGAGTCGTACAGCTTGCGGCAGGGCCTCTTCGATCGACATGTCAAACTGCAGCGAGCGATTTAGGGATTCCGACATGTAATACGCCAGATTATTAAAGCGGGTCAGTTCGGACTCGCTCACTGAACCATCCCGATCGGCCATTTGCAGACTCACAATTAAATCCGAGAACACCTCATCCGCCGAGGCCGTGGCAAGATCAAGCCAGGCGTTGCCGGGTTGGGTGCGGCCGTGGATCGTTCTCGGGCGTTCGAGATCGATCTCATATTCTCGAAACACCGACAATGCGGCATCACGTGAAACCGGGGCGGTACCTGGCAATCGCGCCCAATAGTCAATCTTCAGGGGTTGGCTACCGATCTCCGAGAGCAGCAACTGGGTCGAAGCCCTTTTTTCAACTCCACTAACTTTAGAGTCAGAGAAGTCCGCCGACTCCGCGGACAAACGTTCGTCGTGCGCTTGGCCGCTTAAATCAAGTTGCGCCGAAGCAACGAGCGACGGCTCCTTTTGCCGAACCCGTCGGGCGAGGTTATTGGCCCGCAACCTAGAAATCAGGCTCCGAACGGGTATACGCTCCATTACATCTTGACTCCAACCCAGCAGTCTTTCCAGCAACGGCCTTCCCGTATAACGACTCTGCCACAGCGAGTACAGCAAGATACCGACGAAGGTGGCGATACCTAGAAGAATCAGGGCCAACTGCAGATTCATAACTAGTGCGCCGCGAGTCTCACCGCCTCATCGATATCAACAGAAACAATCGACGAGACACCGGGTTCACCCATCGTGATCCCCAGCAAGACATCAGCGGATTCCATCGTAATCTTATTGTGGGTAATTACAACCAACTGGGAAACTTCAGAAAGGGTACGAAGCGTCTTGCAATAGCGCTCCACGTTACGATCATCCAAAGGCGCATCCACCTCATCAAGGATGCAAAACGGCGCCGGATTCAACTTGAAGAGCGCAAAGAGGAGTGCCACCGCTGTGAGCGCCTTCTCTCCGCCCGACAGGAGATGGATAGTGCTATTGCGTTTGCCGGGTGGGCGCGCCATCACAGTCACCCCCGCTACTAACAGATCCTCGTCAGTCAGTTCCAATACTGCGCTGCCGCCACCGAACAACTGCGGGAAAAAGTCAGAAAAACCCTGATTCAGGCTGTCGAAAGTAGATTTGAATCGGTCGCGGGTTTCTCGATCAATCTTGCGGATCACCCCGGCGAGTGTGTCCAACGCCTCAACAAGATCAGCGTGTTGTGAATCGAGATACTCTTTGCGCTCTGCCTGTTCTTCATATTCCTCAATCGCTATCAAGTTGACAGGGCCGATACTAGAAATTTTCTGTGCAACACGTTCAGAACGCTCACCCCACTCACTCTCCTGCGCTTCCTCAGGCAGGCTTTCGATCAACTCATTGAGTTGATATTTCTCTTCCACAATCTGCTCTTGCAGCGTCTGTAACCGTACAGTCTGTTCCTGACCTTTGAGTCGTTTGTTTTCGAGAACTTCCCTCGCCGACGCAACCTCCTGCTCACATTCTGACAGGGTGCCATGTACCTGACGGATCTGCTGTTCGATGTTGGCATGACGGTCACGGCTCTCGACCAGCGTCTGTTCCGCTTCAGCTCGCTGATCGAGAAGAATCTGCAGACGATCTCCCATTGCCATACCTGGCTCCTCACCCGAGGAAAGTTGACTCTTAAGCTGCTCATAACGCTCCCGCATCCGGTGACTCTGTGCCTGAAGGCGAGCGAGGCTCGAGCGGTGGGAATCCAGGGATGCCTGACTATGCTGAAGGGAAAGTTCTGTTTCATGGCGGCGATCCTGTGCCGTCTGCATGCGCAAACGCGCTTCAGCTAACGCTCGGGTTAAGACCTCCTTCTCCTCGAGCAGGCTCCCGCGCTGGCGCTCCAGAACTCCTGTTTCATCTTCCGCAATGGCAAAATGCCGACGCGCCTCATCCAGATCGCTCCCTGTACGGGTAAGCTCGAGCACAAGCTCCTCGGACTCATCAGCGAGCTGCTGTCGACGGGATTCAATCTGATCAAAACGGGCCTGGCGGTCTGCGAAGATCTGTCGTGCCGAGTTCAACATCTCGAGGATCCTGGCAGCGGCTTCCCGTACGGAATGCTGTTCCGACTCCAGCACTTCTAACCGGGCGCGCAACTCTTCTAACTCTTGCTGTTGCTCACCAACCTGTTTCTCCAGTACCGGGACCTCCTCCTGAAGCCGGGAAAGCTCTTCCTCGCGTTCCAGAAGACCGGATACCGCGCCCTGTCCCCGCGGCGCATGCGCCCAGTTCTGTCCGACCACAATACCGCTTCTAGTCACAATCGATTCCGAATCGCTCAATTGGCCGCGCTGTGCCAGCGCCTCACTCAGGTCTTCAGCGACGAATACACCAGACAGCAACGGTTCTAGGTTGTATCGTTCGCACGAGACACACGAAAGCAACGTATTTTCACGCGCATCCCCCAAGGTTCCCCCAGACTCTACAAAAAACATATCCTGTCGGGGCAAATCGGAATCGCTTGTCAGCACTTTGGGCAGATCGCCGACACCGAGGCCTGAAAGTCTAAAACCCAACACGGCGTCTGCTGCCCGCTCCCAGCCGGGTGCAACACTCAGTTCCCCAGCAAGTACCGGCGCGTGCGTAAGTCCCCGCTGACTCAACCAATCCGAGTAAGTCTCATCCCGATCTAGGGAGGTCTCCTGCAATTCCTTCAGAGAATGCAACCGACTGCGGGCCGCGTGCATATGCTGACGCTGATCATCGAGCTCACCGGATTGGGAGTTAACTTCCTCTCGGGTCTGCGCGATCAGGATCATCGACTTGCTCACCTGCGCTTCGGCCTCGGCGAGATCCGCTTCGCCCTGCAGAACACTGCTTCGTGCCGTGTCGATCTCCAGACGCTCTTCCTCATTGAGAAGTGCGCCAATTTCCTCATCCAGACGCGCAAGTCGCTCCTGCGCTTTTGCATCGGCAGCTTCCAACTGCTCTATGCGCGACCGCTGAACTTCCTGGTCCTTGATTGGGGTCGTCACTAACTGGGTAAATTCATTCCAACGATGCTGCCACTCCTCGAACTCACCTTCGCGTTGGTGCTGGCTGGCCGTCTCCTTCTCGCTAGCAATGACCGCTTTATCCCGCTGTCCCGTCACGTCCTCTACTTTGACTACGAGATTTTCGATGCGCTCTTCGTCATGCTGGTATTCCGTTGCGATCTCCCCCAGGGTGACTTCCAGTCGCTCAAACTCCGCACGCTGCTGCTCTCCAGTTTCCTTAGCATGCTCGATAGCCTGCTCGAGGGAGGCGACCTCTGCACCTGCCGCATAGAATGCCCCTTGCCGGTCACTGACCTCCTGCTGCGATGTCATTTCATCCGCCCGCAGGCTTTCTATCTGATTTTCAAGCCCACGCTGGCGGACTAGATGGGCTTCAACCTCTGTCTGTGCGCGCGCAGTTAAAGCGGCCTGTTCCTCAGCAGATCCCTTTTGCGCCAAATAACGTAAGCCCAGCAGTTGTCCGTTGATCTCCCTTTCTTGCGCTTTGAGTTTCTGATAGCGCCGGGCTGCCTGCGCCTGGCGCTGGAGACGACGCAACTGCGTATCCAACTCTCTGCGAATATCTTCGACGCGACTCAGGTTTTCCCGTGTATGGCGCATCCGGGTTTCGGTCTCCCGTCGCCTATCTTTGTAATGAGAGATTCCAGCTGCTTCCTCCACAAAGGCACGAAGCTCCTCCGGACGCGCCTCGACGATCCGGCTGACCATCCCTTGCTCAATAATGGAATAGGAACGGTGACCTAATCCGGTCCCCCGGAAAAGATCCGTAATATCTCGCCGCCGACACTGTGCTTTATTAAGACGGTATTCCGAAGTTCCGTCTCGGGACAGGGTCCTTTTTACAGCGATCTCACTGAAACGCGCGTACGCTTGCGCGCTCTTACCATCGGAGTTATCAAAAACCAGTTCGACGGATGCTTTGCCAACCGGCTTTCGCGCTTCCGATCCGTTAAAAATTACATCCGCCATGCTGTCGCCCCGCAACTTCCTAGCGGAACTCTCGCCCATGACCCAGCGAACGGCGTCAATCACGTTGGACTTGCCGCAGCCATTTGGTCCGATGATTCCAGTCATGTCAGCAGGAATGGTGATCGACGTGGGATCGACAAAGGACTTGAAACCGGATACGTGAATTTTTTTAAGGCGCATGTATGAATAAAACCGATTTTGAACGCGCGTCAGAACTCTCCCGGGCTGACCCAAAACGGGCCGACAAGAGCGAACACAAAGGAAAGGCAGAAGCCATCTAGCGTCGTTAAGATTATATAGAAATTAGGGGATTCGATATAGAAATTAAGATGGCCGGCGGCCAAGATCAACCGACCGGAACGCTCTCCCGCATCGACTCCCGCTTCGAGAATTCGAGATACCAGCGAGCCAACTCGGTATGCTGCTTTTGCCAGTTCAAATCGGCCAGTCGAAAATCAAGATATCCCAACGCACAACCTACCGCCACGCTGCCGATGGTGATCCGCTCTTGGAGAAGGTCTTGCCGTGATGCCAACCAATTGAGGCCGCGGTGAATCACCTGGCGCTGACGCTCAGACCATGTCTGCCAACGGGCGGACTCCGGACGCCGATGGCCCTCTATAAACGCCAGGACTGCCGCGTCCAACATTCCATCCGCTACGGCCTGGCATCGCAGCGCGACCAAGCGAGTTTCGGGTTCATTGGGGAACAGTTTAGACCCGGTATGAAGGCCATCGAGAAACTCGCAAATCACACGGGAGTCAAAAAGCACCTCTCCGGAGTCTGTGATCAGCGTCGGAACCTTTCCTAGTGGATTCTGGACTCCAAGATCGGTACGCGCATCCCACGGATCCGTCGGCACCCGTTCGATGCTTCCCGACAACCCCGTTTCGCTGGCCACCACACAGACCTTTCGCACATAAGGCGAGGTAGGCGAATAACGTAATTCCATTCTGATACAGACCTCCTGAATTTATTTTCTAATGGGCATTGCGGTAAACGCCGGAACCTGATAGATTGCGCCGCCTTCATGGCCCTTTTTGGGGTTTTTTTAAGCGTCCGCTCAGTCTAAACCAATGCCGGCGACAAAGAGAAAAGGTTCCGAAGAACTCATCCACGGCGTTAAGCCGCATCGCCCGAAACGGGGAGAACCCTATATGGGGGATGTGCAAAGCGATCACTTCCGCCTGATCTTGAATGCCTGGAAACAGGAACTAGTTGGGGATATCGAACGTACCATGTCGGTAATGCAGGACGACACTATTAATCTGCCCGACCCAAATGACCGCGCGACTCTCGAGACAGACCGCTCACTGGAGTTGCGTACCCGAGACCGTGAGCGGAAACTAATTAAGAAAATCAATGACTCACTGGCGGATCTTGAGAAAGGGGATTACGGTTATTGTGAAGACTGCGGCGTCGAAATCGGCATCAAACGTCTCGAAGCTCGGCCTACGGCCAACCTGTGCATTGATTGCAAGTCGCTAAACGAAATCCGCGAAAAACAACGCGCCTAGCAGGCATCTTCTTACGTATATCCTGATCCCGGAAGCGGTGCCACAGCACCCTTTTTTTAGTTGATTATCGTTCCTAAAGTTCTCGAGTTAGACTAAGCCGGCTTTCCGTCCAATATGTTCTGAATATGCACGACCTTCTAATTCGGAGCGCGTCCATCGCTTTAGCTGATGGAACCCTTATGGAGGGCGATCTCGCCTGTCATGAAGGTCGAATCAGTTCCATTGCGCCCCAAATTTCCAGCGAGGGCCAAGAAGAAATCGACGCCCACGGGAAACTGCTGATGCCCGGCGTCATCGATCCCCAGGTTCATTTTCGTGAGCCGGGGGGTACCGATAAAGAGGATCTGGGTTCTGGATCAACTGCTGCGGTCAGGGGAGGTGTCACGAGCTTTCTTGAAATGCCGAACTGTCACCCTGCTACCATCGACCAGACCCAGTTGGATTGGAAAATCTCAAGAGCTAAAGCAACCAGTGTTGCTAATTTTGGTTTTTTTATTGGCGCGACCGTCGACAATCTTGAATCCCTGAATACCGCCAGCCCCGTCTGCGGAATCAAGATTTTCATGGGCTCCAGTACCGGCAGCCTTCTGGTAAACGAGGAAAAAGATCTGGACCGAATTTTCGGCGACGGCGAAAGACTAATTGCGGTGCATGCCGAGGATGAGAACCGTATCCGCGAGCGTACCGCGGCGCTGCTGGGTAACAATGAGACCCGGGACTACGCACTCCATTCCACTATTCGCGATCCACAGACTGCGCTCATTGCCACCAATCGAGCGCTTCATTTAAGCCAGAAATACGGCCGGCGACTGCACGTGCTTCACCTGTCGACTGCCGAGGAAGTTGAGCGTCTTCGGACAGCCAAAACCGACCAGGTCACTTGTGAAGTACTACCCAATCACCTTTTTTTGAACACGGATGACTATAAAGAACTGGGTTCGCGTGTGCAGATGAATCCCCCGATCCGCGGGCCTGAGAATGCCGCCAAACTTTGGGCAGGACTGCATGACGGGGTAATCGATATTATCGCGACAGACCATGCACCTCATCTGCTTAAAGATAAAGCACACCCTTACCCGCATTCACCGTCGGGTATGCCTGGTGTCGAAACCTCCCTGCCGCTGATGTTAACCGCGATGCGCGAAGGAAGGTGTACTCTCACTCAGATCCTTCAGTGGATGTGTTCCGGCCCTGCTGAACTTTATCGCATCAACAACAAAGGGCAACTCGCTGAAGGCTTCGATGCCGATCTCACACTGGTCGACCTCGACCAGGCCAAAACGGTAGTGGATAAAGAAGTGTTCAGCCGAACGGGCTGGAGCCCCTACGCGGGCCGTTCCCTGATTGGATGGCCCCTCTATACCATTGTCGGCGGACGGGTGGTTTATGATAACGGGAACATCCGCCCGGGCCTTTTCGGTGAGGCGCTTAACTTCGGTTCCTAGACACGACCCAGTTTCGTTCCCTCTCGCCCTGCATCAGGCCCCGCTTCGGGCGCTTTTCAGATTTTACTCTAGGCACTCTTCACCAGAATCCGGCGATCTGAAAAGGCCTGGTTAAGAGTATTGGCATCCATATATTCAAGTTCGCCACCGGCTGGCACGCCGCGTGCGAGTCGGCTGACCTTGATGCTTTGCGGCTGGAGAAGGTCGCTCAGATAATCTGCAGTGGCCTGCCCTTCTACCGTTAGGTTGGTGCCCAAGATGACTTCTTCCACCAGGCCTTGGGCAACAACTTCCAGGAGACGCTCGAATCCCAACTGGTCCGGCCCAATTCCATCAAGCGGTGAAAGATGCCCCATGAGAACGAAGTAGTATCCTGTGTAGGCACCAGCCTGCTCAATGGTATCCAGATCGGCCGGGGTTTCGACGACACATAACAGGGATTCGTCCCTCTTTCCTGATTCACAGACATCACACAGGGGATGCTCGCTGAAATTATTACAACGCTCACAATGATTCACACCGACAACGGCGGCGTGGAGGGCCTGCGCAAGCAGCTTTCCACCTTCCCTATCTCGTTCTAAAAGATGGAAAGCCATCCGACCGGCCGTTCTTGGGCCGACACCCGGAAGGCGGCGCAATGCCTCCTTCAGCCGATCAATTGCTTCCCCGTTAGCCATTCATCCCCGGAATATTCAATCCGGGGATATTAATCCCCGAAGCCAATCCCCCCATCTTTTCCTGAGTCACTTGCTCGACTCGGCGGACTGCGTCATTGACGGCCGCCGCAATCAGATCCTCCATGACTTCCTTGTCATCACTCGCAAGCGCATCATCAATCGAAACCCGACGTACGTCATAACGGCAAGTCATCACGACCTCGACCATTCCCCCACCAGAAACACCAGTGACTTCAATGCTGGCCAGAGATTCCTGCGCGGTCTTAAGTTTCTCCTGCATCTCCTGGGCCTGCTTCATTATGTTACCCAAGGGTCCTTTCATTCTCTTTTCCTCTGTTGTCTGCCTGGCGTGACCGACTCCGGCACCACCGTAGCATCAAATGCCGATACCAGTCCCTGAACTGCCGGATCATCCATCAAGGTCTTGTACGCCTGATCTTTCTCTTCCTGCTCACGCCGAAGCCGTAGCATTTCAGGCGTTTCACCTGAAACATTGCTATTCTCGGTAATTTCCAGCCGGACGGAGTCGCCGCAAAAAGCCTCGAGTTTTTTTTCCAATGACTTCTGCCGAGAAGGACTGCGCATCGATGCCAACCCGGGCATCAGGGATAGGGTCAGAACCCGCCCCTTTGCGTCATAGGACTCGGGGCACAGGTTCATGGCCAGTTCCCGAGTAATACCGGTAAAGGCGCTGGCCTCCACGAAAGCGGCCCATACCGCTGGCTCCGAGATCGCAGGGGTTCCGGAATCAGCATTTTCCGCAACGCCTGAAAAGCCAGGTATTGCTTCCGCACGCGGCATTGGCTTCGATGTGACCGCCTGATGGGAGCTGTCCTTCTTTAACTGAACTCCTTTCGCCGTTCCTTTCCTTGGGGGATTAGAAGACGAAACCGACTTCTTGACCCGTGACTGACCGGTATCCCCGCTCGGGTCAGATTCCTCTTCGGGGGAAAACGTCAGCATCCGCAATAGTGTCATCTCAAACCCCGACGCCGGATCAGGCGCGAGCGGCAGATCACGTTTACCCATAAGTCCAATCTGGTAGTAAAGCTGGACATCCTCTTTTTGGAGACGGGAGGCCAACTCCTTGACGATGCGAGAATCGGCCTGTTTGGCTACCACTGCTTCAGGAAGTACCTGGAATAGTGATACGTTGTGCAACACAGTTAATAATTCATCCAGCGCGCTCAGGTAATCGATCGGCCGCTCGGTCATGCTTGCAACCGTATCGATCAGAGCACCGCCATCATTTCCTGCCAGCGCTAACAGGATGGCATCCACATGATGCGACTCGATCATACCCAGCATGTCACGCACTTCATCACCTGTGACGGAACCATCACCAAAGGCAATACCCTGATCCAGAAGACTCAGTCCATCCCGCATACTTCCGTCTGCCGCTCTTGAGAGAATTGCTAGGCCGGTCTCGTCAAAACTTAGACCCTCAGACCGGACAATTGCCTCAAGTTGGCCGCCGATTTCCTGCGCATCGAGGCGCCGCAGATTAAATTGGAGACATCGCGAAAGAATTGTTGCAGGCAACTTCTGGGAATCAGTGGTTGCCAGCAGAAACTTCACATGAGGCGGAGGCTCTTCAAGTGTTTTCAACAAGGCATTGAAACTGTGCCCGGACAGCATGTGTACCTCGTCAATCAGGTATATCTTGTAACGTCCTTGGGTTGGGGCATATTGAACATTGTCGAGGATTTCACGGGTATCATCGACCCGCGTGCGCGAGGCCGCATCAATTTCAATCAAATCAATATAGCGCCCTTCATCGACACTCTGGCAACTGCCGCACTCACCACATGGTTCGGCCTGTTGGCCTTGCTCGCAGTTCACTGCTTTTGCGAGAATCCGCGCCAGTGTGGTCTTGCCCACGCCCCGTGTGCCGCTAAAAAGGAAGGCATGATGCACCCGGTCTTGCTGAAGCGCATTACACAAGGCGTTAACAACGTGATCCTGGCCCACCACATCGGCGAAACGTCGGGGCCGCCACTTGCGGGCGAGTGCCTGATAACTCATGAAAGGAGCGCTGGAGCAATGATCCAGTTAAGCTTGTTGCGTGTAGCCAAATCCTGATCCAAAAAAATGGAGACGGCGCCAGCCTGCCCGACCCCGGCACCCGATTCGGATGCTGCGGCTGCTTCCTTCCGGACCTGACCGGGTT
>DPVA01000018.1:0-1427 GCA_003529705.1 Gammaproteobacteria bacterium
GATTTTATTCCGAGGACGAGACCCGGGCAATGAGAACATCGTCGACGACATCACAAATCTGGACAAGAACCTCTGGCGCAAGTGCGTTATGCGGGTCCTCAAGCCTGACGGGCATATAGTTCGCCAGCCGGCCGTGATAAGCGCCAGGTTTATCTTGCGGATTGGAGCGCTCTATAATAAGGCGCCCGTACCGGCCTATCATCCCCTTGAGCGCCTCGCCTCGGAGTCGTGCGCCGGCACTGCGCAAGATCGTGGCTCTCTGGCGACGCTCGACCCGTGCGACCTGCCGGGGAATTCTGGCCGCTGGCGTTCCCGGCCTGCCGGAGAAGCAGAAGACATGAGGGTAGATAATCTGCGCCCTATTGATTACATCCAGAGAGTCAGCATGATCCTGCTCGGACTCGGTCGGGAATCCCGCCATCACATCAGCCCCGAGCACAAGCCCACCGATCCGCTCGCGCGCGGCGGACAGCCGCTCGAGAAGAAATTGCCGGTCATACCGTCGCTTCATGCGTTTCAGGATCAAGGTGCTCCCGCTTTGCATGGAGACGTGAAGGTAGGGGCAGAAGCGATCCGACTCGGACAAGATGTCCAAAAGATCGTCAGTGAGGTGTATCGGATCTATAGAACTCAATCTCACCCGGAATGACCCCGGAAGATCGACGATCTTCCCAAGCAATGATGTCAGGGGAAGACCAGAATGATCGCGCGTCGACAAAGCGGTATAACTTCCCAAATCCACCCCACAGATCACGACCTCAGGGAAGCCCGAATCAACAAAGGTCTGAATCTGACGCAGAATATGCGACTCGTTAAAAGACCGACTTGGGCCTCTCGCCCGATGAATGACGCAAAAAGTGCAGGACTGATCGCATCCCTGCTGAACTTGAACAAACGCTCTCGCGCGCGAATCAAAGCCGTTCAGTAACGCGCCCGGCAGACTCGTCAAACGATCTACGCGTACCGGGACTTTTTCCTGAACATTGGGTCCTTTAAGCGTTCTGACAAACTTGGCGACAGTCCGTTTATGATCATTCCCGAGTACGAGAGAAACGCCGGGAATGGCGGCACAGGCCTGGGCTTGGTTTTGTGCATAACAACCCGTCACGACCACCTGCGCGAGCGGGTTTTGTCGGAGAGCGCGACGAACCGCTTGGCGGGTCTGACGGTCAGCCTCAGCCGTCACCGTACAGGAGTTGATTACATAAAGATCAGCATATTCAGTGGCGCCCACCAGTTTCCATTGATCTTTCGCGAGATCCTGGGCCATAGCGGCCGACTCAATACTATTGATCTTACAGCCAAGCGTCGCGACCGCTGCAAGCCCGGAGAATTGGGGCAGAACTGAGTCCTGCGCCCTGGCGTTGGGCACGAGGGGCACCAGAGATGGCACTCAAGAAGGGTTTACGGTGAAACTTTCACCGCAA
>DPVA01000018.1:1737-1957 GCA_003529705.1 Gammaproteobacteria bacterium
GGTGAAACTTTCACCGCAACCGCATTCATCCACCACGTTGGGGTTCTTAAAGCGGAACGCAGTTGAGAAGCCATCCGATGCAAAGTCGATTTCCGTGCCGTCGATATACTTGATACTCTCCCCATCAACAATTACTTTAACCCCACGACTGGTGAACACCTGATCGTCGGCACTGATCTCGTCCGCAAAGTCGACGACATAAGCGAGCCCCGAGCAGCCG
>DPVA01000018.1:2271-2702 GCA_003529705.1 Gammaproteobacteria bacterium
ACATAAGCGAGCCCCGAGCAGCCGGTAGTCTTTACCCCGAGGCGGAGTCCTTTACCATATCCCCTGGACTCAAGGTGATCTGATACTCGTTGCGCAGCGGCTTCTGTCAGGGTAATGGCCATACCTAGCTTATCGGTTTATGGAATTCGTTAACGGAGTGTGACACTTGGCCATATTCTATCATGTGGGTTTCTTTTTGTTCTCCGGGTCATCCTTCGGCGAAACTCCCAGGGCGTACTCCAGTGATGTAAGGACCCCCCTTAGAATGTTGACTTCCTGAGTGGACTGAACCCCCTGTAGTAACAAACGGCGCAACTTCCGAACGAGCCTTATCCGTGGTCCGGCCAGAAATGCGGTGTGATGAAGTACCTGCTCAAGGTGTTTAATCAACTGATCGAACTCCCCCATCGTCATTGGAGTCACTTCTTCTA
>DPVA01000018.1:3027-3806 GCA_003529705.1 Gammaproteobacteria bacterium
CTGCTCATATGGCATGCAGGTAATCCGAGAAGCCGACTGTTTTCTAAATTCATAGGCCATAACCGCTACCGCCGTCGCAACATTAAGGGAAGGAAACGCGTCGTTTACGTCAATTCGAAGGTGTGCATGACAAAGATCCATATGGGCATTGGAAAGGCCGCAGGCCTCAGGACCAAAAACCAGTGCGCAAGTCTTGTTCTCAGACTCCCTCACCAACCGTGCCGCCGCCTGTTCGCTGTCCAGTAGAGGCCAGGCGAGTGAACGTCGTCGTGCGGTAGCGCCAATGACGCATACACAGTCAGCCACCGCCCTCTCAAGGCTTCCAAAGATCTTCGCCTGTGCGAGGATCTCATCGGCACCAGCAGCCCGGGCAGTGGCAGCAGGATCTGGAAACCTGTGGGGGTTTACCAGACACAGCTCAGAGAGCCCCATATTGGCCATGGCCCTTGCAGTCGCTCCTATGTTGCCCGGGTGTGTGGTCTCAACCATGATAATTCGTAAACTCATCGGCTCTATCATTCCGGTCTCATTATGTCGCCAAAACCACTCCCGGCTACGCTTGCGCTACAATCCGCATCCCCAATATACCCTTCGATTCCCGCTTGGCAGCGGGTTTCACCGAAGCGCGCAGCGGATGAGCGTAGATCCAGTGAAGGCACTGGCTGATTCACGCGATTACCGCATCTAACACCCGGAGCCATTGTCTTACCATGCACCCTATGCTGCATACCGCGGTACGATCCGTCAGAGAAGGCGGACGTGTCATTTTAATGTACTTC
>DPVA01000215.1:0-863 GCA_003529705.1 Gammaproteobacteria bacterium
TTTTACACTCACGTTGCCCGCGCCAGGCTGCAGTCTTTGCACAGCAGCCACCATCCGCGGGGTTAACCCAGGTTTCGGAATCTAGTACAGAGCTTGTGCCAATTCCCGCCGATAACGGCGTACCCGTTCATCCTGTGCGCCAAGGCTTTCAAAAATCTGAAGGAGTATAGACCGTGCTTGTTGTGCGACCTCACTGCCACGACCCTGGCGGATTACTTCTAGGAGTTGGGTCATCGCTGCCTCGGATTGCCCAGGGTCCTGCATCATCGCGCGAGCAAGAGCCACCCGTGCCCCAAGATCGTTAGGTGAGTCTTCCACTTTCTTTCTGAGACTCCCAACATCCACTGTCACGTCAGAGCCGAGCGCCAGTTCGACTCTCGCGCGAAGTTGTTTGACTTCCGGATCATGAACCGAAGCCAATGGAACCTCCCGCAGAACCTCAGCCGCTGCCCTCGCCTCACCCGCGGCAAGCTGATGTGTGGCGAGGGCGAGGCGCAGTGTAAGATAGCCTGGATCGGTCAGGAGCGCGTCTGAGAGTAGAGAGATTGCACCTGGTAGATCACCGTCGCGGGCAAGCGCCTCTGCACTTGCAATTTGGGTATCGGCAGGGCGGGAAACATGACGGTCGATCACTTCTCGGACACCGCTTTCAGGCAGGGCACCCATAAACTCATCTACTTCGACACCATCGCGAAACACCTTGACCGTTGGGAGGCTGCGAATACCGTAGGTACTTGCTAGTTCCCGTTCGGTCTCAGTATCGACTTTCGCAACCCGAAACTTGCCGTCGTATTCACGCGCCAGTTGATCTAGGATTGGCATTAGCATTTTGCAGGGTCCGCACCAGTCGGCCCAGAAATCCA
>DPVA01000215.1:1165-5155 GCA_003529705.1 Gammaproteobacteria bacterium
CACCAGTCGGCCCAGAAATCCACCAGGATCGGCGAGACCTTAGAGGCCTCAATGACTGCGCTGGGAAACGTGTCTGCTGTCACAGCGCTAACGAAAGGGTTGTCACTCATTCCAGTATTCCAAAAGCAATGTTATGGTCCATTAGAAGGGCTCCGGGCACTGACCCGTCAACATGATCTGTACCAGCGCGAAGCTTGCAATAGACTATCCGGTTCCGCAATTTTATCGAAAGCGCGATTTTGTCCGCAAAAGGTTCTTACACTGGTAATTCGGCCCGCCTGTTATTTGCCGGTGCGCCCGGACTCTTTGTGGTGTTGTGGAGTACTGGTTTTATTGGCGCAAAGATGGGGCTTCCCTATGCCGAACCAGCAACATTTCTGGCAATACGGTTTTTTTCTGTCGCGGGAATTCTCGGGTTCGTCGCATGGATAACCGGTTCGGCGTGGCCGGAAAACCGGTGGATTGTGGGCCACATTGCAGCAGTCGGATTACTTGTTCATGGGGTCTATCTGGGTGGAATCTTCGGAGGAATCAGCCTGGGTGTGAGCGCAGGAGACAGCGCCCTGATCGTAGGGATTCAGCCAATTCTGACGGCGGTGCTGGTGGGACCAATCCTGAACGAGATAGTTCGACCTCGACAGTGGTTGGGCTTTGTCATCGGGACGGTAGGAGTATGTCTCGTATCCTGGCGCTATGCCGGAGATCTGGATAGCACGTTGGCAGGGGTATTTCTTTGTGTGATTGGGGTTATGGGAATGAGTTTGGGCGCGATTTATCAGAAGCGATTCTGTGCCAGTATGAATCTACTTACGGGATCTTGTATACAGTTTCTGGCGGCAGCGCTGATGATGCTCTTGATCGCACTGATTTTGGAAACACGCCAGGTTGACTGGACGGGTGAGTTCGTCTTCGCCCTGGGTTGGCTGGTGGTGGTGTTGTCGCTGGGTGCAATGACGGTATTGTGGTTGCTGGTACGGACCCAGGCAGCAACCCAGGTCGCCAGTCTCTTCTTTCTGGTGCCCCCGGTTACCGCGCTGATCGCCTGGCCGCTGTTCGGAGAGACCTTAACGCCGAAGTCGGTGGCTGGGATGGCGTTGGTTGTGGTCGGAATTCTTTTGGTGAGACGAAGGCAGGAGGACGAGCGTGATACCGGAGCAACATGAAGCGTAATCTTAGGTGGTCCCTGGCCCCGGCAATCGCGTTGATGTTCCTCGCAGTCTTGAGTCAGAACGTATATTCTGCAGGTAGATTGACTGATCTAGAAGGGGATCCAGTTAAATTTTCGGACCATGTCCCCGCGGATCGGTGGCTGGTAGTAATGATCTGGTCATGGACCTGTCCCATATGCGCGCAGGAGATGGCGGATTATGCGCAGTTCCATCTACGACACAAAGGAGGACGTTTAACCCTCTTGGGAATCTCACTGGATGGTGCTTCAGACATTATGGAAGCATGGGCTTTTGCGGAAGAACACGGGACCACCTTTCCCAATCTGATCGGCGAAGGACAGGAGCTAGCACATTTTTTTTACGAACAGACTCGGCAATCGCTTCAGGGGACTCCGACCTTTCTCATCTACGCGCCTGGTGGCCACCTTAAAGCAGTGCAGGCCGGTGCAGTTCCGCCCGAGGCAATTGAAGCATTTATCGAGCAACAGGAGGATGCGGGTGAGTGAGCCGGGGCCGTTCTCGTGCGAACGGTTATCAGTGCGGTGGACTCGTGATGCCGAGTGACTACCGCAAAGGATTCTGGCTCACTCTAGGCGGTGCGCTTGCATTCACACCCGATGCCCTGTTGATCCGCCTGACCGCAGTTGATCCTTTTACTATGGCGTTTGGTCGGGGATTGTTTGCCGGCACAGTTATTCTGATCGCTTACACCCTTTTTGTATCTGGAGGGTTTGTAAAGGCGCTCAGATCACTGGGCTTGTGGGGTCTTTTCTTCGCGGGCCTTCAGACCTGTGCCTCACTGACGTTTTATGCCTCCTTTGCTTATACGAGCGTGGCGAACGTAATGGTGATATTTGCTTGTACACCATTGATCGCAGCGGTATTTTCAAGGGTCCTTTTTGGAGAAACGGTTTCCCGTTCAACGTGGATTGCGATTGCCTGTGTTGCCGGGGGGCTACTCATCGTGGCCAGCGGTAGCTCTGGGAGCCTGCAGTGGATAGGGGATTCCCTGGCGCTGGCGAACGCCATCATCCTCGGGCTGAGTTTCGCCATCGTACGGGGTCGTCGGCGATTCAACATGATCCCAGCCGTTGGGCTTGGTCTTCTTGCTGCAGGTGTGGTTGGGGCGTTCTTTGCGGAATTTCCACCCATGCAGGCGGCCCAGTGGAGTTGGTTGGTGCTTGGAGGCGCGGTTCTACTCCCCATTGCGATCGCTCTTATCACCATCGGCCCGAGGTATCTTCCGGCACCCGAGGCCGCCATGCTCGGCTTGCTTGAGTCGGTTCTGGGACCGTTTTGGGTCTGGCTGGTGATTGGAGAAAATCCCGGTCTTCACTCGATCGTTGGAGGCGCGATCGTGATTCTGGTTCTTTTGATCCATGCGCTGAGCCGGTTCCGGGAGGAACACATGGGCATTAATCCCGGGAACTAACCAACGGATCATCGTAAAGGAGGGTTGCTGAAGTAAAGTTGACCATTCGGTCAATTCAGAGTCAAAATGGCTTCATTATGGAGACCTATCAAGATCACCCGCCATTGGGTAAGCCCGAAACTCCTTCAGCGGGAAGTGCCGGCGGCGTTGGAGAGCGCCAGCGCGAGCGGATCATTCGGGCTGCTACGGGCGTATTCTCACGCAAGGGCTACGACGGGGCGCGCGTGGACGAGATTGCCCGGAAGGCGGGCCTCCCTAAGGGTAACGTTCTTTATTATTTTAAGACCAAGAAGGATCTTTATCGTGTGGTGATCGAGCAGGTGCTTGGCCTGTGGCTAGACGCTCTAGGCGACATCGCCGTTGACGGTAATCCCGAGGCCGCCATCCGTCAGTACGTCAGTCGGAAGCTATCCCTTTCGAGGCATTATCCCGAAGCCTCCCGGTTGTTCGCGATGGAGGTTATCAGTGGAGCCCCTGTGATTAGCGGACATCTTAGTGGACAACTCCGTAACTGGGTGGAGGATAAGGGCGGGGTTTTCAAAAAGTGGCAGGAAGAAGGACAGATGGCAAAGATTGATCCCGCCCATGCTTTTTTTATGATTTGGGCTGTTACGCAAACCTACGCCGATTTTGAAGCTCAGATTCAGGCCGTGACGGCGGTTGAGGACTACGATACGGAAATCTATGGGGGTGCAACGACTGAGGTGGTGGAGGTTCTGGTGCGCGGTCTGGGCTTGAAAAGCGAGGCGAGTGAAATCTTGAGTCCCCATGACGGTGCGACCCGAATATGAACCACCGCATCGCGGCTTCGCCCTGGGCATATTTCCTAGACAAATTGCGGAGGTATTACGTAACTCGATGAAGAAAAAAACCGAAGGAGTGCAAGATGAGTAAATTGAAATCCGGGTTGATTCAGATGAGCCTCAAGGGATCTACTGAGGATCCCCCTGAGAGAATCCGTGACGCGATGCTCGAGGCGCATCTACCGTTGATTGATGCGGCAGGCACCGCGGGTGTACAGATTTTGTGTTTTCAGGAGGTTTTCACCCAGCCCTATTTCTGTCCAAGCCAGGATGCGAGATGGTATGCGGCAGCA
The DNA here is from genome assembly GCA_003529705.1 of Gammaproteobacteria bacterium. Lineage (GTDB taxonomy): Bacteria > Pseudomonadota > Gammaproteobacteria > Arenicellales > UBA868 > UBA868. The sequence goes on from DPVA01000215.1 coordinate 4,863, forward strand.
GAGGCGATTCCCGATGGCTACACCGTATCTTTGATGCGCGAATACGCCAAGAAGTACGACATGGTCATCATCGTTCCGATCTACGAGGAGGCGATGACCGGCGTTTACTACAATACTGCGGCAGTCATTGATGCGGATGGAAGCTACCTGGGCAAGTATCGCAAAACACACCTGCCTCACGTCGCAGGTTTTTGGGAAAAGTTTTTCTTCAAGCCCGGTGCTTCTGACTGGCCGATATTCGATACCGCCTACGGCAGAATCGGCGTGTACATCTGCTACGACCGCCACTTCCC
>DPVA01000174.1:0-3895 GCA_003529705.1 Gammaproteobacteria bacterium
AGCTACGAGTAAGAGTGGCCCGTTACCCGCGACGACGATCGGTGGCGCTGGGGCGATACCCATACCCTTGATTAGGTTCTGTGATCCGCCGGCAGTAATGACACCCGGTAGGGTCCAACCGGGAAACGGGTAGACTTGATCTCTAGCACCTGCAGAAATCACTAATGAAGCGGAGCGAATTCGCCGGGAATGTTCTTTATCCGACAACCCTATAGTGAATTGGTCGTGAATATCCCAGACGGTGGTTCCCGGATAGTAATTAACGAGAGGCGTATCTATGTCCCTGAGAAGTTTGCTGAAGCGCCGTCGGTCCTTCCCAGAAACCAGGCTCTGGTGCGTATAGTGTTTAGGAGAGGGTTGCCGGAAATACTGCCCCCCAGGATGATGATTGTCATCCACTAGTGCAATCTTTGCACCCATTTTTGCTGCCTCGCCCGCAGCAGATAAACCGGCGGGGCCAGCCCCGATCACCGTTAAATCGACTTCTTCGATCGTCATCGGTTCTTCGCTGCTGTCACAGTCTCTACTATCATTCCATCCTCGATTAACTGTCGACATGCGCGCTCGGTCGTGACTCCGTTTATCCTAACAACACATTCCCAGCACACGCCCATGCCGCAGAGATATCCCCGCGGCGTCCCGCTAGGACTCAACTTGGTGGCGTAAATCCCTGCTGCAATAAGTGCAGCGGCGATGGATTCTCCAACGTATCCCTGAAATTCTTGGCCATCGAATCGAAACTTCACCAGACCATCGGTGACTGTTGGGTCTGTACAAGGATCTCCAAGACGACTAATCGAATCAGTACTCATGTCATGAATCGCTGGGGAGAGAACTCAGGAAAGGCATCATATTTAGTCGGATCTAGGATCATCTCGGCAAGCCTTGCACCCAAGGCAGGGGCGAGGGAGTAGCCGCCACGAGCACAAGCGAGAACCCAAACATGATCGTCTTCGCCGAGTCGCCCCATGATCGGTAAGGCATCGGGTGCTACCGCCTCGAATCCGGCCCAAGTCCGGATGATATGCAAGTCTTTGAGTCTTGGAATTACGTTGGCGGCTATTCTCAGGTTGTGGAGCAAGTGCTCATAGTCAATATCTTTTTTGCCGGAAGTCACTGAGCCCCGCCCCTGCCAACCACCACCAATCAAACAGGTACCGTTAGGCAGTTGCTTGAGCGATAAAATACCCTTCACGTGCGTCACTACACGATCGAATAATGGCGGGGCAGGTTCTGTAACGGTCAGCATATTGACGTCCACCTTCACCGGCAAGCTCGCTCCTGCCAAGCTGGCGATTTCGCCGGCCCACGCTCCCGCTGCATTAACAACATGGTTGGCTCGAATTGTGTCGCCATTGGCCGTTTTAATTGAAAACCGACCCTCTCCGGACTTCTTGTCGCGCTTAATTTGGGTTACGCAATTTCCTCCAGCAATGACAGCGCCGAGTTGGCCTGCCGCAGTAATCATCGCATTTCCCGCCAGTAACGGATTGGAATAACTATCATGGATACAAAAGCCACCGGCCTTGACGTTAGGCCCAAACCACGGTCCGAGCTGCATCAGCGCTTGTCTATCCAGCATTTGAACATCAATACCGTTGCTTTGCTGAACCTCTACCGATTTCTCAAGTTGGACACATTCTGCCGCAGTCGTCGCCACCCGTATGCCGCCAGGCTGTCCAAAACCTACCTCAACACCATATTCGTCAGGCATGCGCTGCCAACGCTGAATCGACTCATGTACGAGGGTCAACACCTCCGAGCGCTTTACCTGAATGGACAGGGTCCCGGCATTTGCTCCAGATGCGTCGGACCAAGGGTCTCCCCGGTCTACCACTACAACACTGACGCCAGCTCTAGCGATCGGTAACGCAACAGATAATCCAGAAACTCCACCCCCTATGATCACTACCTCCGACGCTCTGGGTAAGTCCATGGTTTATGCCACTCCTTGACACCGGATTACGGACAAGAGCATCAGGCTTGACTCAGATAGAAAATATGTTGATGCATGGGACGAATTCTTCAATCACTTCGTCATTAATCGTTACGAAGGGGCGCAGCTAAATCCAAAGAGATATCCGGTCAATCCGGCAATCACGGAGCTTTTCGCTACTGTCATTCCAACGCGGTTCCAATGATTCTTACTAGGTCAGTCTACGAAGCGGGGCCAGGGGTATCAAGTTGGGGAAGTATTAAGAACCTGAGAGACGTCCGGTAATCCGAGGACGGTTAAAACATACGTCGTCAAACTCTGCCAGGCGGCAGACCCAAAAACTGATTAAAGATGATGATATAAAGTCCTAAATCAGAACCGTATTCCGGGTGAGCCTCCGATTGTCTAGAATCAGCGGTTACTCAACGGTGATAATTTCCGTAATCTGGGAAGGAACATGACTCCAGAGCATCTTCGAAGACTCGCAATCATTGTCGCCGTTCTCGTCATTGTTTATGGCGCGATGAAGTTGGTGGGTCTGGTTCCGGCGGAATAGGCCGTTGGATCCCAAGATCGCTCGGGCAGCTTCTGCAGCAGAAATTGGTCGCGCCCTTACCGGTTTTGGCGTCAATCTCTTAGTAAAGGATATTGCAAAAAGCGTAGCGTTTCTGACAGGCATTCTCACCATGAGACTCCACCGCACCGACGGGGATTTCGCCGTATTGGAGCACGACGGAGAATTTTTCCAACTCCACGGTGATCACACCTACCACGACAACCCTTTGCCGCAGTTAATTCCGGAGTCGGGCGTTCGGGGTGGTGGAATCGAACTGCGACTATATGACCTCGATCCGGATGCATGCGAGCTTCGCGCTCAAGAACAGGGGTACTTCGTCCTGCGTACGAGTCTCGACCGGCCTCACGGACTCCGCGAGTGCTATCTACTGGACCCCAACGGCTATTGTTGGGTACCGAGCGTAATCACGAAAACCTGAAACAAAATGCAACCACTACTGTCCTGCCCGAGGCCGTCTTTTGCGCCTATAATTCGCGCCTGATTGGGAACATCAAATGGGGACACGGCCTTCGCAGTTTGTAATCAGGCGTGGTCTGGATCCGGAACCCCAAGGTAACTCGCTTTGGCGGACGTAAACGGCTACGGTAGAAAACCTAAGGACTTTTCATTAACCCTATGAAGATTACTCTCCCTGACGCAAGTGTTCGTGAATATCCTGCAGCCCGCACAGTCGCCGAAATAGCCGCTGATATTGGCCCCGGGCTTGCGAAGGCGACCCTTGGCGGAGACGTGGATGGTGTCGTGGTGGATGCTTCGTATCAGATCAAAGATGACTCAACTCTCCGTATCATCACGGCCAAGGATTCAGAAGGCGAGGAGATTCTTCGCCACTCGTGCGCACATCTACTTGCGCAGGCGGTGAAACAACTTTTCCCAGAAGCCCAAGTCACCATCGGACCGGTGATCGAAGACGGCTTTTACTACGATTTTGCTTACGGCCCGGGTTTCACCGAGGATGACCTTGATCGGATTCAGGAGAAAATGGAGGATCTCGCAAAAAATGGGGCCCCGGTCGAAAGGTTGACCATGGATCGGGCGGAGGCGGTCAGATATTTCCGCAGTTTAGGCGAAGAGTACAAGGCAGAGATCATCGAAGAGATTCCTGCTGATGAAGTCCTTTCACTTTATCGCCAGGGTGACTTTACTGATCTCTGTCGAGGACCTCATGTCCCGGATATCAGTATGCTCCGGGCGTTCAAACTGACCAAACTGGCAGGGGCATACTGGCGAGGAGACTCCAGTAATGAGATGCTGCAACGCATATATGGCACCGCATGGCGAGACAAGAAGTCTCTCGATCAATACCTTACTCGAATTGCAGAAGCGGAAAAACGGGATCACCGACGCATCGGAAAAACGCTTGATCTCTTTCACTTTCAGGA
>DPVA01000174.1:4209-4471 GCA_003529705.1 Gammaproteobacteria bacterium
TCTCTTTCACTTTCAGGAAGAAGCGCCGGGTATGGTTTTCTGGCATCGCGATGGCTGGGCCCTCTACACCGCGGTCGAGCGTTATGTCAGGAACCTATTGACAGAATATGACTACCAGGAAGTGCATACACCGCAGATGTTAGACCGGAGTCTCTGGGAACGTTCAGGGCATTGGGATAAGTTTCGAGATAATATGTTTACCACCCACGTTGATGATCGGGATTACGCCATCAAACCGATGAACTGTCCGGGCCACGTTCAG
>DPVA01000173.1 GCA_003529705.1 Gammaproteobacteria bacterium
GGCGACGGTGACACAGGTGATCCCTGTGGGGTCATAACAGGGAGACACCTCACTGATATCCGCGCCAATGATGTCCATGCCCTGCAGTGACCGCAGGATGACCTGAACATCTCTCGGGATCAGGCCTCCGATTTCCGGCACCCCGGTTCCCGGCAGATAGGCCGGGTCCAGACCGTCGATATCGAGTGAGATGTACACCGGGCCGCCTTTCAGGACTTCCTGAATCTGCTGGATCGCCGCTGCGCGACCCATCTCTTCGTACTCGTCCATTGTGATAATGCTGTAGCCGACGTCATAGCCGTACTGGATATCCTCGGGCGTAAAGCGGCTGCCGCGCATGCCCACCTGAATGGCGCGCTTGGGATCAATGAGCCCTTCTTCATAACCCCGACGCATGAAAGTGGCATGATTTACCCTGTCACCGCAGATTTCATCCAGCGTATCTGCATGCGCGTCGAAATGCAGAATGCCCACCGGCTCATCGGCCGCCAGCGCCCGCAGAATAGGCAAGGGAATCGTGTGATCGCCGCCACAGGCGATGGGCACAATGTTTGCACCCTTCATCTCGATGAAAAAATCTCTGATCATGTCGATCGATTTATCCTTACTCATCGGATTCACCGGGGCATCACCTAGATCCGCCACGTTGCAAATCTCAAAAGGCCGGATGCCGCTGGTGGGATGCACCCGGCGGATAAGTCGTGACATCTCCCTCACCCCGGCTGGGCCGTGCCGCGCTCCGGTACGGTGGTTGAGACCCAGATCGAAGGGCACACCGACCAGTCCCACATCAACCTCTTCAATGATTTCCCGGGTGACAGTACGCATGAAGGTGGCCAACCCGGCAAAGCGTGGTACCACCGAGGGATCAACAGGCTGATAGCCTTCTCGTTCGGTCATAATCTTCTCCACTAAACCCTAAAGCGGGCTCGCTGTTGTCAAATGTGTACCGCCATCAATCACCAGCAGTTGCCCCGTTACAGATCGCGCCTGCAGCCCGAGCCAGCACACAGCGTCCGCAACATCTGCCGGCGTCACAATGGTTTGCAACGGTGAAGCCGCTGAGACTTTTTCCTTAAACTCTGCGAGCGCCTCGTCTGAGAGCTTCCCCGACAACCATTTCGTATCCACAAAACCCGGGCAGACAGCATTAACTCGGATCGAAGGCGCCAGATTGCGTGCCAGTGACAGCGTCATCGTATTGAGCGCGGCTTTGGATGCGGCATAAGCCATCGAAGACCCAATCCCACTCATACCTGAATGCGATGAAACGTTCACCACCGCAGCACAATGCGACTTTTTAAGATCTGGCACGGCCGCACGAATCATCTGGTAACTCCCGGTCACGTTGACCGACATGATGTACTCAAAGTCAGCGGAATTGAGCGCGGCCAGATCTTTCTGATCAGCAAAACGGGTAACACCGGCGTTATTGATGAGCAGGTCCACCCGGCCAAAAGTATTCATGGTCTCATCGAGAATCTTCCGGCAGTCTTTATCGTCGGCAACGCTTCCCTGAACCGACACCGCCTCGGTGTCCATGGCCTGACACTGGCTAACGATATCACTCGCGCCTTCGCAACTGTTCTGGTAGTTAACAACGACTCGGCAGCCTCTTGCGGCAAGGGCAGTGGCGCAGGCAGCCCCAATCCCTGATCCCGCGCCGGTAACGATGGCGACAGGGCCTTCGGCATCAACCTCGATAGCGTTCATGGAACTCTCTTATGAGTATCGTCACCATGACGTTCGCTGTAACCCCCCGAATGTGCCTGCATAATTGATTGCGGTTCTCAATCGCTGTCTGATCATATAATTCCCGACGAACAAATCAACCCGAGAAGGATAAGAACCTGCTGTAAGACCTATTTCGATGAGTAGTACAGACGCCAGTCCATCACCTGTTGTCGTGCCTTCGGTCGGAGGCGCTCAGGATGTTTTCTACGCGCAAAGTAACATTGTGCCGCTGCCGGTAATCACCCGCACCAAGGGTATATATATGTGGAACGAAGACGGCAACGAATATATCGATGCCTCTTCAGGGCCAGTGATCAGCAACATCGGGCACGGTAATGAGCGGGTAGCTGAAGCTATGGCCGAGCAGGCCCGGCAGATGGACTTCGCCTATTCCAGAGTGGCGCGGCATCAACCGAATATGGCGCTGACCGAGCGTATTGCAGCGCTTTGTGGACCGGGTTTTGAGCGAGTTGCCCTGTCTAGCGGCGGCAGCGAAGCGATGGAAATCGCAGTCAAGTTTGTCCGTCAGTATGTTGTTGCGACAGGCAAACCTGAGCGGCGGCACCTTCTGACCTGCCTGCCCTCCTATCATGGCGGGACCATCGCTACCCTCGGTATGTCAGGCGATGAGTCGTTGGGCGACTTCTTTGACGGCTTTGGCATGACCAGTCATAAAGTCCCTGCCCCGCTGACCTACCGCCTGCCGAAATCGCACACACCGGAAAGTTACGCACAGTTCGTACTAGACGCGTTCGAAGCCAAAATTCACGAGTTGGGTCCGGATACCGTGCTCGCTTTCGCTATTGAACCGGTTGGTGGACTCGCCACTGGCTGCACCGTTCCGCCTCCGGCTTATTTTGAAGGGATACGCGATATCTGCAGCCGTAATGGGATCTTTTTGATCTTCGACGAAGTGCTCTGCGGTACGGGGCGCACCGGTAAATTCCTGAATGCGCACTATTATCCGGATGCCCTGCCGGATATCGTGGTCATGGCCAAAGGGCTGGGCTCAGGCTACGCGCCGCTTGGGGCCACACTGTTTCCAGCACATCTGGTAGACCAGCTCTCCACGCTGACGGGATTCAGTTTCTCACACACCTATAACGCCAAT
>DPVA01000014.1:0-3858 GCA_003529705.1 Gammaproteobacteria bacterium
CGTACTTGTCTCAGCCCACGTCCCGGGTTTTGCCGAAGACAACAAACCCGGCGAGCAGTATGTGGCCTATCATCGTAACTATGCCAAGAACGGTGTCGGTCTTCAGATCACCGGCGGCACCCCGGTGCATCAATCCGGGCTGCTGAGCGTCAACAAAGACAGTCTGTGGAACCTTAACGACGACATCATTCCGGGTTATCGTGCACTGGCTGATGCGGTGCACCAGCAAGGTGGACGGATTCTTGCCCAGCTTGCTCATAGCGGCGGTACGGTTCTCATTAGCCAGCCAGGCCGGGAAAGCTGGTCGGCATCAGCAATTCGTTCGGAAACGACCGGCAACATCTCCCACGAGATGACCCTCGGCGAGATTCGGGAGGTCATTGATGCCCATGTTTGCGCGGCTCGGCGGGTTGCGGCTGGCGCCTTGGATGGTGTTGAGATTCTTGGTGCGTTTGGATTCCTGCCCCAGGCCTTTCTGTCTCCCCTAACCAACCGACGCACCGATCATTACGGGGGTGTGCTTGAGAACCGTATGCGCTTTCTGATGGAACTATTGGAAGCGGTGAAAGGCGCTCTGGGGCCGAATTTTGTTCTGGGCGTTCGTCTGCCTGGGGATGAATTTGAGCCCGGCGGACTTGACCTGCCCCAGATGCGCGAAGTCTGTAGCCAAATAAATGCGAGCGGACTCGTTGATTACTTCAACATCATCGCCCATACCAATATCACGCATCTCGGCCGGGCGCGCCACTGGGCGCCAACGCCCACGCCTCATGGCGTCTTCGTCGACCTCGCCGCCGCGATCCGCGAGGTGGTGGATGTTCCCGTATTTACGGTCGGTCGCATTGTCGATCCCACTCATGCAGAGGATATCCTTGCGAGGGGCCAGGCCGACATGGTAGGTATGACTCGTGCCCATATCTGTGACCCTGAGATTCTTCCCAAGATACAGGGCAAGGTAAAAAGCAACGTCCGTATCTGCGCAGGTGCCAATGTCTGTATTGCCAGTCGATACGCCGGAAAACCCATCCGCTGTATCCAGAATGCAATGCTTTCCACGCCAGGGGCCACTATTTTGAAAACACAGCAGCAGAAGGATATTTCCGTAATCGGTGCGGGTCCTGCCGGTCTTGAGTGTGCCCGTATCGCGGCCGAGCGCGGGCACCAGGTAACCGTGTTTGACGCTGCGAACCGACCCGGAGGGCAACTCGCGCTCTGGGCAAACGCACCGTCCACGAGTGAACTAGCCCGGGTGATCGACTGGCGTTTGGATGAACTTGAGCGCCTTGGCGTATCCATTTATCTCAACCGAATGATGGAGCAGGAGGATATCCTGGATCTCGATGCAGATGCGGCCGTTATCGCCACAGGGGCTTTGGCTTCCTGCAGAGACTTTGCGGGCGCAGCGGGTATCCGAGTGATCTCGCCTCACGAACTGCTGGGTGGCCTTCCGTTGACGGCCCACCGCGCGTTGATTCTTAATGAAGGACGTGGTCAGGCCGGACTTGCCGCCGCGGAGGAACTGTTACATCAGGGTATCGCAACCGAGATCGTCACCTCGGATATCGCTGTTGCCGCTGATCTGGATCCTACCAACCGGTCAGCATGGTACGAGCGTCTCGGCAGAAAGGACTGCCTCTTCACCGCTGCCCATATTGTGGATTCAATAGATGCGCAGAAAGTCACCTTGCGCAATGTCTTTGATGAGCGGCTCAGCGCCCGCGAGGAAATCGACCTTATTGTGGACTGGCCGGGATGCCAGGCCAACGATGCGCTGATTAACGGTTGGGAAGCGTATTCATTAGAAGTGATATCAATCGGAGACTGCCGGGCACCCCGCACTGTGGAAGTCGCCATCAGTGAAGCAGTAGCGGCTGCTAATGCGCTCTAGGACAAAGAAATCGACCTTGGTGGACCGGCCACGTTATTCTCGGGAAATCTCAGCCAGCATTCGCTTTCGAGGAGTAAAAAAGCAATACCAAAGCGCCCTCTTCACTGCCTGCCGTGTGCAGCGCGCCAGGCGCACGGACGATAAAGTCGCCCGGGCCGTAGACATTGTCCTGATCATAGAACGAACCCTCAAGTACATAAATCTGTTCGTACTGGCGATGGCCGTGCATTTCAGAAAATGCTCCGGCATCGACCTTCATCAACCAGGTCCGGATACCTTGGCACTCATCCTCTACCAGCGGCTTCACCCAAAACCCTGGGGCGTCGCTATGTTGCCAGGGCATCTCTCGGGACTTTAGTATCAACGACTCGGCAACCGGTAACTTGAGCACGTCCACATTGTCGGCCACTTCAAACATTTCACTCATTTTTCTGTCCTGCGCAACAGATCGCGGAAATGATCCTGAAAGCCAAAAGCATATCCTGAAGCATAAGCCTCACTTTTAGTGCGATGCAAGTAGGGGCTCTTTGCCGGAATAGGCTTTAAAGTTAGACTTAATCTATGGAAAAACAACTCGTAACTGACTGGCACCGCTGGGAGAGCCTCATAGAGGTCATCAAAAGTTATGGTCTGGAGTTAATCGCGGCGCTTGTCATTCTGATTTTTGGCTGGTGGCTCGCCGGTCGAGTAAAAAAACTCGTCCTGCGTGCCTTGGATCGCGTGCCGCGCATGGATGCCACTCTCAAGCCTTTTCTTTCATCGCTCGCACGCTACGCCATTATTGCGGTCACACTGGTTGCCGTCCTGGCACGACTCGGCGTCGAGACCACATCAATCATCGCAGTGCTTGGTGCGGCGGGTCTCGCCATTGGTCTTGCCCTGCAGGGTACCCTGCAAAACATCGCGGCTGGCATCATGCTATTGCTGTTGCGGCCCTTTAAGGTCGGAGACTACATCGACGCCGGTGGCATTTCTGGGACGGTGGACGAGGTTGGGCTTTTCACCACTGATATGACAACTTTTGATGGGGTTTATCAATCCGTGCCAAACGGCTCCTTATGGAATACATCGATCCTCAACTACAGTCGCCTGCCGACGAGACGTATGGATGTGCCCGTGGGTATTGCCTATGAAGACGATGTGGAGCGCGCGATGGCGCTGTTGTTGGATCAGCTAAAAAACGATGAACGGGTCCTCAACGATCCTGCACCTCAGGTGCTGGTCACCAGCCTCGGTGAATCCTCGGTCGATCTCAGCCTGCGCTGCTGGTCGGAAAGAAGCAATTTCTGGGCGCTGAAGTTTGAACTCAACAAGAAAGTCAAACTGTGGCTAGATGCGGAGGGAATCTCTATCCCCTTCCCCCAACGTGATGTGCATCTGATCTCTGCAGCAGAGGCAGGCAACGCCAGTCCAACGGGAAACTGACACTAAACCTTGCCAAGTCCGGCAGACCCTGATCCCTTCAGGAAATAGACAGAGCTTATCGATCGGGATTTCGGGAAGTTCAGACCCAGTCCAGGATGACCTTGCCGGATTCGCCCGAGGCCATAATTTCAAAACCGCGCTGAAAGTCATCAATGGCCAAGCGATGAGTAACGATCGGTGCAAGATCAAGGCCTGACTGCAGCAGACTCGTCATTTTGTACCAGGTCTCGAACATCTCTCGACCGTAGATACCTTTGATAACCAGACCCTTAAAAATTACTTCCGACCACGCAATACTCATATCCGCTGGCGGGATACCCAACATGGCAACTTTCCCACCGTGATTCATGTAGTGCAGCATGTCGCGAAAAGCATCAGGCATACCGGACATTTCAAGGCCAACATCAAAGCCTTCTGTCATACCCAACTCTGTCATGACCGCGTCCAACCGCTCTCTGTGCACGTTGACGGTGCGCGTGGCCCCCATCGTGCCCGCGAGTTCCAGCCGGTAATCGTTGATATCGGTGATCACGATATGTCGGGCT
>DPVA01000014.1:4238-7254 GCA_003529705.1 Gammaproteobacteria bacterium
GCACCCGTGATCAGAACGTCTTCTCCAACAAGATCAAATGCCAGCGCCGTATGGACCGCGTTGCCAAACGGATCAAAAACGGCGGCAAGATCACTCGAGATGGAATCGGGAATCTTGAAGGCGTTGTACGCGGGAATCACCAGGTACTCGGCGAAACATCCCATCCTATTCACGCCCACACCGATGGTATTGCGGCACAGATGGCGGCGACCGGCGCGGCAGTTGCGACAATAACCGCAAGTAATATGCCCCTCGCCCGACACCCGGTCTCCTTTATTGAATCCACGCACCTCCTGACCCATCCCGACGACCTCCCCCACATATTCATGACCCACAACCATAGGGACCGGGATGGTTGACTGCGACCATTCATCCCAGTGGTAAATGTGCATATCTGTACCGCAAATGGCGGTCTTGTGAATCCGGATCAAAAGATCATTATGACCCGGGACAGACGGTTCGACCTCGGTCATCCAGATACCGGGTTCAGAATAAAGCTTGGAAAGCGCTTTCATTCGGGCAAGCTCATCCTTATTTGCCAATCACACCCAGTTCCCGACCGATTCGGGCAAAGGCATCGATGCACTGATCCAGGTGCTCTTGAGTATGGGCTGCCGACATCTGGGTGCGGATGCGCGCCTGCCCTTTCGGTACGACGGGAAAGAAGAACCCAACCACGTATATCCCCTCTTCCAGCATGCGCTCAGCAAAATGCTGGGCCAGTTGTGCCTCACCAATCATGACCGGGATTATGGGGTGACCCGCACCAGCCAGATCAAATCCCAAACTTTCAAGGCACTCTCGGAAATACCGCGTGTTGCGCCACAACCGTTCACGCAGTTCACCACCCTCCTTCAGCAGTTTCAACGCTTCACGGGCCGCACCCACAATGGCCGGCGGAAGGGAATTCGAAAAAAGATAAGGCCGGGAACGTTGGCGCAACAGGTCAACCACTTCCTGGCTTGCGGCTGTATAACCTCCCGCCGCCCCGCCGAGCGCTTTACCGAGGGTACCCGTCAGAATATCGACCCGATCCATGACACCGCACAGCTCATGAGTACCGCGGCCCTGTTCGCCGACAAAGCCGACGGCATGCGAATCATCCACCATTACTAGCGCGCCGTATCTATCTGCAAGTTCGCAGATGCCCTGCAGATTGGCAATCACCCCATCCATGGAAAACACCCCGTCCGTGGCGATCAGCTTCGTACGGACACCCGCCTCATCAGCGGCTTGAAGCTGCGCCTCAAGATCCGTCATATCGTTATTGGCATAGCGGTAGCGCGCCGCTTTGCAAAGACGAACGCCATCGATAATCGAAGCATGATTGAGTGCATCTGAAATGACCGCATCGTTATCATCTAGCAGCGTTTCAAAAAGCCCGCCGTTGGCATCAAAGCAGGAGGTATACAAAATGGTGTCTTCTGCGCCCAGAAACGCCGCGAGTTCGGATTCAAGTGACCGATGGGCCGACTGGGTGCCGCAGATAAAGCGTACCGAGGCCATCCCGAACCCTTTTTTCTGGATCGCCTTGCAGGCTGCGTCGATGATATTGGGATGATTCGCGAGTCCCAGATAATTGTTGGCACAGAAATTCAATACCTGATCCGCACTACTGACTTCAATTCGGGCATCCTGCTGAGAAGTGATCTGTCGCTCGTTCTTATAAAGGCCCTGTGACTGGATTTCCTTGAGTTGCGCGACAATCCGATCATGAAATTCACTTGGTACAGGCATAACTGCGACTCCTCAAGGCGCGACTAGCATGTTTATACGGCCCTCCGTAACTGATTGGAAACGGTTGAATTGGCTCACCGAGCACCAACGGACGCCTAACCGATCGACCTACTCGGTAGGCATTGATAGAGGTACAAGTATTTCTAGGAAAACAATATAACTAAAGTTTACATTACTGCATATTAATTTAACATGTCGGCAGCATAGTTATACTTTCGGATGAACAACTCTTATTCTTGGTTATAAGTCGGAAAAAATATGGCGCAGCCACAGAAATTCGGACACCCGGCCACCTGACTCGAAGCCAGGTACTTTATTCGGTCGAGCTACGAAACTAAAGGCTGCTGATCCCACTCCCATCGATGCTACCAACAAGACCACCCGGACTGCGGCTGAACGAGGCATCTAAGGCGACTTTCGTCGTCGAGATGTATCAGGATATATGCTGTCCGTTCTCGAAAAATATGTATCAGACGGTTCGTCATGGTGTCATTCCTGCTCTGTCTACTAAGCACCTTTCCGACAACATTGAATTTGTCTGGCAATCAGTTCCGCAACCCTGGCATCCTCAAAGTGGTCTTATGCATGACGCTCTCATGGCGGCGCACCTTGTAGATGCCAGCAAGGTTGCTATCTATATAGATGAAGTTTTCGCCAGACAGGACGAATTTTTTGATGACAAAACCAAGCACCTCACTCGTGTACAGATTTATGACCAACTAATCCAGATCAGCGGAGACTGCGGTTATGACATTCCAGCCATGGCGAGACTTCTTGATATGGAAAGAGTTGAGGGGAATGCCGGCCTAGAGCAGGTTACCCAGCAACTGAAATGGGCGGTTAAATACCATCGGGTCCGCGGGGTTCACGTTACGCCAACCGTCTTCATAAACGGAATAGAAGCAGACGATGTTTCGTCAGATTGGAGTTCAGCCCAATGGCTGGACAAGTTAGAGCCCATGCTCGCTTGATGGCTCGATATTTTTGCGTTGCAAAGTAAGGAGCACGAAACCGACAGGAAGACGCGGTGCCAAGCGGCACAAGCGTTGCTTACTTATTCGGCGCTGCTTCCCGATTCCAGAATGAGAGCATCTCCAAAGGTCCGGCCATCATTTTTTTCGTTTCTTTTAAGTGTTTCACCATAAATGGCATTTCTGTATGGACCAAAAAAGCCGCTTCATCAACATAAACTTCGTAGAGCAGGAATTTTTGAGGATCAGATTCCGCGACACTAACCTCAAAACTGATGCAGCCAGGCTCCCGGGTCACGCTGTTTTTC
>DPVA01000135.1:0-5915 GCA_003529705.1 Gammaproteobacteria bacterium
TACCAAACGCTGTCCTTCCCGCACATCAATCTCGACAGAAACCACCCCGGGAACCTTCCGTGCCGCTGTGATTCCCTCAACCCGCCGGAGAACTCCCGCGGAGGGTACCGGAATCATCATCACACCGAAGGCGCCTTCCTCCTGATTCGACTGAATCGGTTTTCTCACGGCATTAGAGAGAATGAGAGTCTCAAGAGAAACCCCTGTCAGATGTTTAATGACTCTGCCACAACGTCCACCGATGGTCCGGCTTGCCACCTCAATAAAATGGATGTTGTCATTCGCAATGCGCAGCTCGGCGTGTACTGGACCTTCTCGAAACCCCAACGTGGAACATACTTCGGAAAGTGCGCAGTGGATCGCGTGCAGAATTTTCTCTGAAAGCCTCGGAGGCGTGAGATAGATCGTTTCCTCAAAAAATGGACCCGTCAGAGGATCAGGTTTTTCGAAGACCGCGATGACTTTAAGTTTCTGATCACAAAGCACAGCCTCCACCGAATATTCCTCACCATCAATGTAGCTCTCGATCAACACCTGCGGTTCAGCTTGGGAATCCTCCTGACCGACTAATTTCTGGACCCTCGGTATTGCTTGTAACAGGTCCTCTAGCTCCTCACACTTAATGACACCGCGGCTTGCGGAAAGCGATAGGGGTTTGACCACGCAGGGAAACTCGACAGAGGCGAGTTCGGTAGGCGATAGGTCCTCACAATCGATCACCTTGAAACGCGGAGTGGTGACCCCTCTTTGTTTGCAGATCTCGCGAAAGCGAAATTTGTTGGTCGAGGCCTGTAACGCCGAAGGCTCATTGGCCGGCAAACCGAGCGCGAGGCAGATCTGATGTGCAAGGGGGACCACCGCATCGTCCGTCGCAAGAACTGCGGTAAACGGGGCCCCCGCCGCCGCGTCCTTGATACGGGAAAGGGAGACTGCCCGCGATCCGGGGTCGAGCAGAATACCCGCAGCATTAAAGGCCAGCGGCGCTTTCCCCCAAGACGCGACCGTCAACTGAATTCCCAGGGCTTTTCCCGCGTTGACGAACGACGCTGTACGGTAACTGCGATCCGGCGCAACCAGCAGGACCCGGTTCGGGGTCACGGCGATGCTACCAGACCGGTGTCCGGGCTAAAAAAAGGCCGCGCCCGCCAACCCGACGGGGCTGCAGGATACTCAGCGCGCCGCCCCGCAGCCCGTGCAAGCTCCACTTCCACCGACCACCTGAAAAACGTTATTGAACACAAATGTCGCATTCACCTCACTGTCCTGGAAGTCGATCTCCGCACCTTGCAAATAGGAGAAAGCGACAGGATCCATGGTTAACGCGAAACCCTCTTCGTCCTTCATCAGGCGATCTTTCTCGGCAATCGACTCAGCGAATGTCATGCCGTAACTCATTCCTCCACAACCCCCGCCACTGACAAATACCCTAACTGCTGTGTGGGTTTCTTCCGCATTGACCAGCAGTTCTGAGATTTTAGACTTTGCTGAGGGAGTGACCGAGATACCGCAGAGGTCCGATGTTTCTGTACTTTGATTCATAACGCCCCCCTTGACGTGATTGCCTGTAAAATTATCGGGATCGGAATTTTGCCGATGCCGTGTTCAGACCGACACCAATCCTCAACCAAGTCCCTATTTCTACCGCAATTTTACCATGAGGCTAGTGAACTGCGTCGTCCTTAACGAGGAGGCTGAAGGCCTAGAGGGCCCGCCTTACCCTGGTGAACTGGGACAGCGGATATTTGAGACCGTGTCGGCCGCGGGCTGGCAGCAATGGCTTCAAAGACAAGTCCTCATCATCAATGAGAATCAGTTGAGTACCGCCGATCCCGAGGCCATTGAGTTACTCGAACAGCATATGCTGGGTTTTTTGTTTGGCGAAGGAGACCTTGGCGCAACGCCAGAAGGTTTCGCTCCGCGAAAAAAATAAGATCAGTCCTGTGCGCTGTCCATGAGCCGACGCATATCGCTAACTGCATCCGCGAGTCCCGAAAACACGGCTCGCGCGATAATAGCGTGTCCAATATTGAGTTCAGAGATTCCGATCATTGCTGCTACACGACCAACATTATCGTAATGCAGGCCATGCCCTGCATTGACTCTGAGCCCTAATGACATGCCGAGCTCGGTCGCGGCAGATAGCCTTTCGAGTTCCCGCTCTGCAGTCCGTTGATCCCTGGTCTCTGCGTACGCTCCGGTGTGCAGTTCCACCGCGCTCGCACCCACTGACGCGCTCGCATGAATCTGGGCTGAATCGGGATCGATGAAAAGAGAAACCCGGATGCCTTCATCTTCGAGGCCGCTAACGAAGGATTTGAGGCTGTCCCGTTGTCCAGCTACATCGAGACCCCCTTCGGTCGTCAACTCCTCGCGTTTTTCGGGCACTAAGCAGACGTCGTCCGGCCGTATGTTCCGGGCTATTTCATTCATCTCCTCGGTGACCGCCATTTCCAGATTCATCCGAGTTGTGATTACTTTGCGAATCTGCTGAACATCATTGTCCTGAATATGACGGCGATCTTCTCTCAGATGCAGAGTAATCAGGTCCGCCCCGTTGGACTCGCAGATCTCTACCGCTTCTAGGGGATCCGGATAAGACGTTCCCCGCACCTGGCGAAGTGTCGCAACATGATCAATATTGACCCCAAGGTCCATAGCCACTCCTGTCGAATCAGTGATGTGTTCCAGAGGCCCCGCCGTTTTTAGAGGGTGCTGCGTTGCCGGAAGGATAGAGTTGGGAGTATACCGAGCGCGAAACCAGCGTTCTTCCCTCTAGAAGCTCCCTAAAGATCATCCTGTGTAAGTGCTTGATTTCTCTTTGACCCCGCTCACCGAAACCTGCTTCAAGCCGCAAAGCAATAAGCGAGTCTCCATGGACGGCAATGCCGGTCCGATCATCAGCACCTTCAATAAAGGCGCCCAGTCCGGGACGATATCGATAACAGACATCGGGCGCAACGCTTTCTCCCGTACTCTGTTCCCTTTCGAGCTGGAGTCCGTAACCAATTTCTTCCAGCAGTACTTTCTCGAAATAACGTAGCGCCGTCTGTTGCTCACTTTCGCTCAGTAACTGATGGATACACTGCAAATATCGGTCAAACAATCGCTCGTGCGGGTCATACCGGTGGAGAAACTTGATCAATAGTTCATTAAGGTAATACCCGCAAAAGAGCCCGGGCCCATGAAGCGCGACACCCGGACCCGTCCATTCACATTGAGTCAACGTCTTCACTTCTCCCTTGCCTGACCAGCCTAACGTAATAAGGGCGAATGGTCGGAGTGTGCCCCGATAGGGCGACTTCTTTCCCCGAGCACCCTTTGCTATCGCAGCAATTCGGCCATAAGTCCTGGAGTACAAATCCAACAGAAGGCTGGACTCCGAGTAGGGACGCCAGTGAAGCACGAAACCCGGCTCACCCTTAATGCGACTGCTGCTCATCGGGATACCAAACTGCTATTCACCATATCCGAGCGCGGAAACAGAACGACGGTCACCCGCCCAGCCCTTACGGATCTTCACCCGCTGTGACAACAGCACCGGGCGCTCGAATACCAGACTGATCTGCCGCCGGGCTGCCGTCCCGATATTTTTTAGGCGTGCGCCCCCTGCTCCAATCAGCGCTGCCTTTTGGCCGGCAGTTTCACACCAGATTTCCGCGTCGATCTCCATCCTCCCATCCGGATGCTCGTCAAATGCGGTGAGCACGACACCAGTACAGTAAGGGATCTCATCACCCATCTGCCGGAATATCTGCTCACGAATCAGCTCTGCTGCAAGAAATCGAGGTGAAGTGTTAGTCAGGATTTCCGCCGGATACGCTGCTTTTCCCTCTGGTACGGCGGTTCCCAATAAGCCTGACAGGTGGTTGCAGTTATACCCTGACCTCGCTGATACTGGAACAATATGGCCCCAAGAGTATTTGTCCCGGAGTGTTTCAATCCGTGGAAGGACCTGGTCTCGTGATGGGAAGAGATCAACCTTATTGAGAATCAGCCAAAGTGGAGTTTCCCGTCGAGAAAAGTGCTCCAGCACATCCTGATCCTCAGCCCGCCAATAACGTGCGTCGATGACTTGGCAGATCACATCCGCGCCGCTGCCCGCGCCGCGGGCCGACTGATTGGCAACTTTACTCAGGAGGCGCTCTGGGCGTTTATGCATTCCTGGGCTATCAATAATTACCAGTTGCGACTCGCCATCGGTGTAGATCCCGTCAATCTCGCGCCAGGTTGTCTGCGGTCTGCGAGAAACTATTGAGATCTTGGATCCCAGTATCTGATTGAGTAGGCTCGATTTACCCACGTTCGGCCGCCCAACCAATGCCACTATGCCGAAATGCCCCGGACTGCTCAAGGAGTCATCATCCCTCTTGAAGTTCACATAAGGCCCTGGCCGCCGCTTCCTGTTCGGCAACCTTTCGACTGCCCCCCTGACCGGTCGTAACGAGTCCATGGCTTTGAATCCGACAGTCAACAACAAACTCGCGTTCGTGCGGTTGTCCTGAGGTTGAAGTGACCTCGTAGTCAGGCGGCTTGCTGCCTGTAGCCTGAAGCAGCTCCTGCAGCTGTGTCTTGGGATCTTTCTCAATCACCCCGTCTTCCAAACCGGCTATTTCAGCCGCAAAAAGTGAAAGCGTCACTCCCTTGGCCCTCTGAAATCCGGTATCCAGGAAAACCGCTGCGATGACGGCCTCGAGCGCGTCGGCGAGTATCGATGCACGATCACTACCGCCGCTCCGCCCCGCCGATGGGCCAAGTTTGAGCGCGCGTCCCAAATCAATTCTCCGCGCGACACTAGCCAACGTCGGTTGACGGACCAACCGAGCCCGCAAATGGGTCAACTCTCCCTCAGACGCCTGCGGATACCGCTCAAAAAGCGCTTCGCTGACAGCAAGTCCCAAGACGCTGTCCCCGAGAAACTCAAGACGTTCGTTATGTCTGGACCCGATACTCCGATGCCGTAGCGCTGACTCGAGAAGCGAAGGGTCCGAGAACTGGTATCCTATTTTATTTTCTAAGCTGGCAACCAAAACCTTATCCGTTAATCGATAACACTTCCTATTCGGTTCCAGTTGACGCCGCCGCCGCCCGCGCTATCCCAACTAAACCAAATAAAAAAGGCCTTCCCGACAATAAACTCTTCCGGGACAAACCCCCAGTAGCGGCTGTCATTACTGTGGTCGCGGTTATCTCCCATCACAAAGTAATGTCCCTCAGGGACCTTTACGCGGATAGAACCCGAAGAGCGCATTGTGTCAATCATGATGGTGTGACTGTCTTCATCGATGCTTTCCAGAAAGGTCTTGGCTCGCGCCTCCTGATCTTCGGCGGACCAGTTGACCAGTTCAAATGATTCGAGGGGCAACGGACTGCCATTAATCGAGAGTCGCTTGTTATGGTAACTCACGACGTCCCCTGGAGTACCGATCACCCGCTTGATGAAGTTGGTCTTTGGATCCCGGGGGAACCGGAAAACCATAACGTCGCCGCGAGACGGTAAGCCCACAGGAAGAATCTGCCGTTTGAGAACCGGCAATTTAATACCATAACTGGATTTCGAGACCAAGATGAAATCCCCAATAAAGAGGCTCGGCAGCATGGATCCAGACGGGATGCGGAAGGGTTCAACGATAAACGCTCTCAAAAGGAAAACCGCCAGGATCACCGGGAAAAATGCTTTTGAATATTCGACAACTAAAGGCATTCTCAGACTAACACCCGATTCTGCCTGTCGAGCCCGCTTTGGACGGCCAAAGATATGATCCCAGCACATGATCAGACCAGCCAGGACCAGAGCCAGAAAAAGCGCGAGTTCAAAATCCATTAGTCACCCACCTTCAGGACTGATAAGAACGCTTCCTGTGGAATCGAGACTGAGCCAATCTGTTTCATTCTTTTCTTTCCTTCTTTTTGTTTTT
>DPVA01000135.1:6219-6787 GCA_003529705.1 Gammaproteobacteria bacterium
TTTCTTTCCTTCTTTTTGTTTTTCGAGGAGTTTTCGTTTCCGCGTAATGTCTCCCCCGTAACATTTGGCAGTGACATTTTTACGTAGCGCCTTAACCGTCTCACGAGCAATGATCTTTGACCCAATAGCTGCCTGAATTGCGACATCGAACATCTGCCGCGGAATAAGCTTTCTCATTCGGCCAACCAACTGGCGTGCCCGATAAGGCGCCTGCTCGCGATGGGCCAGCGCCGACAAAGGTTCAACGCGGTCCCCGTTGATCATGACATCAATTCGAACCATATCAGCAGGTCGGTCCTCAATGGCTTCGTAGTCAAATGATGCAAATCCCCGGCTTACCGATTTCAGGCGATCGTGGAAATCCAGGACCACCTCCGAAAGTGGTAGTTCAAAAGTGATCAGCGCCTGTCGGCCATGATATGCAAGTTCTTTCTGAACTCCCCTCTTCTCGATACATAAGCCCAGTACGGCTCCGATGTAGCCGGTGGGACAAAGCAGTCGGGCCTCGATAAAGGGCTCATAGACCTCAGCAACAGCCCCCGCATCCGGCATTTGAGAGGGATTGTGA
>DPVA01000196.1 GCA_003529705.1 Gammaproteobacteria bacterium
GTCATATATTCACAACCATGGTCTCCCAAGCCCTCGATGACTGTGCGGGCACCGCTATTACGAATAGCAAAGCGCTCTGCAGCCCGGCCACGGAAAAACGCATGCCCGCCGGTCGCACCATACAACACGACGTTTCCAACAATGACATTTTCAGCGGGAACGAAAGCACTGCCCTTACCCGGATAAACCGCAATTCGCCCACCGGACAGGCCTTTGCCGACATAGTCGTTGGCATCACCAGCAAGCTCCAACGTAATACCACGGGCCAGCCAGGCTCCAAAACTCTGCCCTGCGGACCCCGTAAACCGGCCGTGGATCGTACCGTCCGGCAATCCTCTCTCACCCCAGCGTTTGACCACTTCGTGGCTCAGAAGGGTACCCACCGTCCGGTGAATGTTACGGATCGGCAAATAAAAACTGACCTGCTCACCATTATTAAGAGCCGCCTGACTGAGCGGAATTAGATCGGTGGAATCAAGTGCCTGGTTCAACCCATGATCCTGCGCTTTCTGACAATACACGCCTACAGTCTCACTTGATCTTTCTGCCGGACTCAGCAGGGGTTCCAGATCAATCCCGTTAGCCTTCCAGTGTGAAATCGCGTTTGCGGCCTCAATCACATCCGCACGACCGATCATCTCGTTGAAACTACGAAAACCCAGTTGCGCCATAATTGTGCGGGCTTCCTCAGCAACAAAAAATAGGTAGTTCACCACGTGCTCGGGTTGCCCATGGAACTTCTTACGCAAAGTGGGATCCTGCGTTGCAATCCCCACCGGACAGGTATTGAGATGGCACTTTCGCATCATGATGCAGCCCAAAGTGATCAGAGGCGCTGTAGAAAAGCCAATTTCTTCGGCCCCTAGCAGCGCGCCAATCACCACGTCCCGACCCGTCTTGATGCCACCGTCGGTCTGCAGCGTTACCCGGCTTCTCAGGTCATTCATCACCAGCGTCTGGTGCGTCTCGGCAAGACCCAGCTCCCAGGGCAGTCCCGCATGCTTGATGCTGGTCAACGGTGATGCACCGGTCCCGCCCGTATCGCCCGAAATAAGAATGTGATCTGCATGCGCCTTGGCAACACCCGCCGCGATTGTGCCCACGCCAACCTCGGCGACCAGTTTGACGCTAACCCGCGCCTGCGGATTGGCATTTTTGAGGTCATAAATCAGTTGGGCCAAATCTTCGATCGAATAAATGTCGTGGTGCGGCGGCGGACTGATCAGACCAACCCCGGGCGTTGAATACCGGATTCTCGCAATCGTGCTGTCGACCTTGGCACCCGGAAGTTCTCCACCCTCTCCAGGCTTTGCACCCTGCGAGATCTTGATCTGGATCTCATCGGCATTGGCAAGATACCAAGCGGTAACACCAAATCGGCCGGAGGCAACCTGCTTGATTGCTGAACGCTTGAGATCGCCATTGGGAAGCGGATGGAACCGCTCCGGATCTTCACCACCTTCTCCAGTGTTACTTTTGCCACCGAGACGGTTCATCGCCACCGCGAGCGTCTCGTGTGCTTCCGGCGAGATCGAACCAAAACTCATGGCGCCGGTGCAAAATCGTTTCACCAACTCGGCAGCGGGCTCGACCTCATCCAGGGGTACGTTCGGTCCTGCAACCCCCTCGCGCAACGACATCAAGCCGCGAAGCGTGCTGCGGCCCGTCGCCTCTGAATTGATGAGTTCGGAGAATTCTTGATAGGCCTCTTGGCTGTTCTGTTCCGAGGCCCGCTGCAGGCTTGAGATCGCGCGTGGCTCCCAGGCGTGCTTTCGCCCGCCCGCTCGCCAGTGGTACTCACCTGGATTCGGTAACGTCACAACGTTATCGTGAGCCGTCCTCGGGAATCCCAGTTCGTGACGTCTCAGTATTTCCTCAGCCAATACCTTGAAGCCCACCCCTTGAAGACGGCTGGCGGTTTCCGTAAAGCAAAACGCAATTACTTCATCATGAAGCCCAACCGCCTCAAAAATCTGGGCGCCTTTATAGGATTGCAGTGTCGAGATTCCCATCTTACCCATGACCTTGAGCATGCCCTTGGCCACGCCTTTACGATAGGCTGTCATCACGGCCACATCATCTGCAAGCGCTTCACTATTGAGCTTGCCATCCCGGCGTGCCTGCCAAAGCGCCTCCAGCGCAAGATAGGGATTGATGGCATCAACTCCAAAACCGATCAGCAGGCAATGGTGGTGCACTTCGCTGGCCTCTCCAGTTTCGACAACAATAGCGATGCGGGTGCGTTTGGCTGAACGCACCAGGTGCTGATGCACCGCACCTGCCGCCAGCAGCATGCTGACGGCTGCACGATCGGTATTCACAGCACGGTCGGAAAGGAGGACGACGCTGGTGCCCGCATCAACCGCCGCCTCAGCCTCCTCGCAGATCCGCGAAAGCGCAGGAACCAATCCGTCAGTCCCTGTCGAGCAGTCGAATGTGACGTCAATCACCTGGCTGCGCCATCCGCGATGATCCAGCGCTTTGAGTGCCGCAATTTCATCGTGAGTCAAAATGGGGTGGCCGACTCTTAGCCGGTGGCAGTGTGCTGCCGACGTCTCGAGCAGATTCTGCTCGGGGCCTATAAAGCATTCCAAGGACATGATCACATCTTCGCGGATCGAGTCGATTGCCGGATTCGTGACCTGGGCGAAAAGTTGTTTGAAATAGTCGTAACTCAGACGTGGCTGGTCCGACAGGCAGGCGAGCGCAGAATCGTTACCCATTGACCCAACGGGATCACGCTGTTCGTGTACCAACGGGATCAACATGAAATCAAGACTTTCCCGGGTGTAGCCGAAAGCCCGTAAACGCGGTATCAGGGCATCTGAATCAAGTCCTGGCACATCGGCCGGTACCGCGAGTTCAGAGAGCTCGATCCGCTGTTCTTGAAGCCATTTCTCATAAGGGCGTTGCACCGCCAAGTTACCCTTGATCTCATCATCAGGTACCAGTCGGCCTTGTTCAAAGTCGATGAGAAACATTCGTCCTGGCTGAAGACGTCCTTTATGAACAATATCTTGTGGCGGGAGATCGAGCACACCAACTTCACTCGCCATCACCACACGTTCATCGGTCGTGACGTAGTAACGACTGGGTCTCAGACCATTACGATCAAGTACGGCACCGATACAGCGCCCGTCAGTAAAAGTGACCGACGAAGGGCCATCCCAGGGCTCCATCATCGCTGAGTGATACTCATAAAACGCGCGCTTGGCGGGGTCCATTAACTCATGTTTCTGCCAGGCCTCGGGAATCATCATGAGGATCGACTCTGGAAGCGTGCGCCCCGTCCTAAGCAGAAACTCCAACGCGTTATCCAATCCGCTGGTATCAGAACACTCGGGTTCAATGACAGGAAACAGTGATGAAAGGTTATCTCGAAAGCGCTCACTTTGCATGACCCCTTCGCGGGCCCGCATCCAGTTCCGATTACCCCTGAAGGTGTTGATTTCACCATTGTGGGCGATGAGGCGCATCGGATGCGCCCGGTCCCAGCTAGGGAATGTATTGGTGGAAAAGCGGGCGTGGACCATGGCCAAATGACTAACATAGTCCGGCGCCTTCAGGTCTGGAAAGTAATCCATCAACTGCAATGTGCGCAACATACCCTTATAAATCATGACCCGACTGGAAAGAGAGCATATGTAAAACATCTCTGACTGCGAGAGGGAGGCGTGCGTACGCAGCCGGTGGCTTACCTCTTTTTGAATCAGGTACAACTGACGTTCAAAACTATCCTGATCCAGTCCAGGCGCGGCGGTGATCAGCAGTTGCTCGCTGTAGGGTTCTGTCAGTTTTGCCGCAGTACCCAGATTTGCCTTGTCCGACTCAACTGGCACGACCCGCCACCCGAGCATCTGCTGGCCATGTTGAGCAACAAGCGATTCAACCTCTTGCTTGCACAGTGTCCGCTCGTTGAGATCTTGCGGCAGAAAGACCAGACCAACACCGAGCGCACCCTTTGCAGGCACATCGATACCAAGCTCTTCCGGCACGACCCGTGCAAGGAAGTCATAAGGCAACGCCGTCAAAATGCCGGCACCATCACCACTGTTCGGCTGGGCACCGACACCAGCACGGTGCTCCATGCTCTTGAGGATCGTATAGCCGTCTTCGACGATCGCGCGACTCGGTACACCCTTGATATGCGCAACCAACCCTACCCCACAACTGTCGTGCTCATAGGCAGGATCATAAAGACCTGACCGCGTGCTGGGCCTAGCTATCGATGGATTCAATGACTTCATTGGATTGGATCGACTCTCAAGAATCGCCAGAGCATTCGCTCGGGACTGCGTTACCCAATGGCGCTTCAAATGAATTAAGGAGAGCGGCAGACCAACAACAATTCAGCAGGCGGGCGCCGTCTCCATACCAACTTAGTACGACGGCCTTCTAAGTATACCGACAGAGATAGACCGCTTCAAACGAGAAAGACTTATACAAGGAATGGGCTTGTTTATGGAAAGTCACCTGCCCTAGATTGGTGCAACACCCGGGTGACATCGTTAGCGAGTGAATTCGGCAAGCACCTCAGCGAGCAACTCGTCTGGGTAATTCGAGTTCAGAGTGGCATCGCCGATTGCCTCAAGCAACACAAGCCGAATCCGGCCGCCACTGACTTTCTTGTCAACAGTCATGTGCGTCATAAAATCGGAAGGCGACATCTCGTCGGGCACCTTATCAGGGAGACCTGCTCGCAACAGTAACGTTCGAATCCGCTCCACCGCTGTCGTATCAAGCCAATTCATCTTCTGCGACATCGTCGCCGCCATAAGCATTCCGACCGCCACAGCCTCACCGTGCAGCCAACGTTCATATCCTGTAGCGGCTTCAATTGCGTGGCCAAAAGTATGGCCGAGATTCAACAACGCTCTCTCACCCGCTTCTCTTTCGTCATTGGCAACCACTTGCGCCTTGTGCCGGCATGACTCCAAAATAACAAACTCAAGCGCATCATCCTCAAAACGGAGCAAGCGCTCGATATTCTCCTCCAGCCACACGAAAAACTCAGGGTCCCGGATCAGACCATACTTAATTACCTCCGCGATTCCCGCTGCAAGTTGGCGAAGATCGAGTGTAGTCAAGGTACCGGTATCAGCGATGACACATGCAGGCTGATAGAACGCGCCGATCATGTTTTTTCCGTGAGGATGATTCACCGCCGTTTTGCCGCCGACGGCCGAGTCTACCTGCGCCAACAGGGTAGTCGGCAACTGAATGAATCCGATCCCGCGCTGATAGCAGGCTGCTGCAAAACCCACTACATCACCAACGACACCGCCGCCGAGCGCAATCAGGGTAGTGCTGCGGCTACAGCGGTTTTCCAGCAGCGTGTCGAAGATACTCTGTAACGTCTCGAAGTTTTTGAACTGCTCCCCGTCCGGAAGTACCTGACAGATGAGACGGTGGTCCTTCAATGCCATTGTGACCTGGTCCAGGTACAACGGTGCAATGGTCTCGTTGGTTACGACCACGACTTCTTCGCCACCAACATAGGAAGCGAGGAGTGCTGCATCTCTCAGCAACCCGTTCCCGACAATGATGGGGTAACTCCGGCTGCCAAGTTCAACGTTCAGCGTTGCCAACGTTTACGTATCTCGCTGCAGATATCACGCGCCACCGCATGGGGTGAGCGGGAGTCAGTTTCAAAAACTATATCCGCTTCAGCCCGATACAAGGGATCACGCTCAAGCATCAGCGCCTCCAACACTTCACGCGGATCTGCCCCGGTATTGAGGAGCGGGCGGTTCTTGCTCGACCGCGTCCGCTCGACCAGCATCTCCAAGGTTGCGTGTAAGTAGATCACCAGTCCATTGTGACGCATCGCCTTGCGGACATCCTCCCGCGTAACAGCCCCACCCCCGGTGGCCAGAACGATATTATTGCGTTTGACCAGTTCGAAAATCTCTTTGGCTTCACGCTCACGGAATCCCGCTTCACCTTCGATATCGAAAATAGTGCTGATGCTGACGCCGGTTCGCTCCTCGATCTGCTGATCGGAATCCACAAAATCCATCCCGAGGCTCTTGGCAAGAGAACGGCCGACCGTTGTCTTACCTACGCCCATAGGGCCAACCAGATAAATATTGCTTGCAGAAATCATTAATGGGCTTCAGTTGAATCGTGAAAAAAACTGTCCACCGGTCCGCGCCTAACCGGCGGTCAGGACCGGATTGATAATTCTTGGTGTAAGAAAGATCAGCAGTTCGCGCCGATTATCAAGGATTCCCTTGGTCCTGAAAAGCGGGCCCAGCACGGGAAGATCCCCAAGAACCGGTACCTTCGAGACACTTTCGGAGGTCTGCTGGGTATAGATACCCCCCAGCACAATGGTTTCTCCGTTATCCAAAAGCACCTGGGTACGCACCTGAAGGGTGTTAATGTTCTCCTCCGTCGGTGACACAAACGAGTCCTTGGTTACAAATACATCTAGGATCACCCGGTCGTCCGGCGTAATCTGTGGAGTCACAGTGAGACCGAGGACTGCTTTCTTGGTGACCACCGTTCCCTCACCGAGCGTATTGGTCGTGAAAATCCGCTCCTGACCCTGTTCAATATGTGCTTCCTGCTTATCAGCTGTCAACAGCCTTGGATTCGCGACGATCTTGCCGTTACCCTCGGCCTCCAGAGCTGAGATTTCAAGATCGATGAGCGAGGCCCAACCGGCGCCTGCCTTGGCCAGGGTGAAAGCGTAGGACGCAGGCGAGACCGAGCCGATCCCCTGGGCGGGCAGATCGATACCTAAAGACCCGTCGCCGCTTGAGCTGATTCCATCGTTACGCACCGTAGCGGTGTTGGCGAGCGATCCTGACCCTATCATCGATCCCAAATTGGTATTGCTATTGATCCCGGTCAGACCGAGTTTTACACCGATATTGCGGCTGAAGTCTTCATTCGCCTCCACGATCCGGGTTTCGATCAGCACTTGCTTTACCGGTCGGTCAAGTTCGCTGATGAGTTTGCGAATCTCACGGATCTTTTGCGCCGTATCCTGAATTAGCAGCGAATTGGTCCGATCATCTACGGTAACACTGCCGCGGTCGGAGAGTAATCGGTTCTCTTCGGTCTGAACCTCGGCAACGGATACGCTGCCGAACATGGACTGCTGGACACTGGGTTCAATCGCGCGTACTGATTTAAGCAGATTGGCGATATCCTCCGCCTTGGCGTAGTTGATCTGAATCAGATCAGACACCAGTGGCTCCAATTCACTGACCTGGAGTGAGGCTTCCAGGACCAGTCGTTCCTGGTTGGTGATCTCCTCGGCAGGCGCGATCCAGACCACGTTACCCTGCTGGCGTCGGGCAAGACCCTTAGTTTGCATGATCGTGTCGAGTGCCTGATCCCAGGGAACTTCCCTAAGCCGAAGACTCATGTCACCGGTAACGGAATCGCTGATAACAAAATTAAGATTGGTCTCGTTGGCGATCTGCTGCAAAGCACTGCGCACAGAAATATTCTGAAAATCAAAGCTGATGGTTTTGCCGCTGTACGCAATGGCCTGATCCCCTTCACCCGGAGCCGGTTTCTCAGAAACCTCAAGGGTAAAGCGTTTGCCAGACTGTACCGATGCGAACTCGAATTCGCCACGAGGTACTACCACTATCCGGACTCCAGCTTTGATGGCAAAAGCATCGATGTACTGAACTGGCGTAGCGAAATCGATCACATCAAGGCGCCTCTCAAGCGCTTTGTCCAGCGTAACCCCTGTGATGTCCAGTACGACCTCACCCAGATGCTCCCGCACATCGATCAGCGGGCGCTCGCTGTCAAACTCAAGAATGACACGGCCTGTCCCCTCGGGAGTACGCCGAAAATCAATTAAACTGACGCGAGCGAGATCTCGTCCGACTTGGGCACTTTTGTCTTTGGAGATGTCAACGCTCGGATTGTCGGTCGCCCCAGAGGTCACCGGCTCCATCACCAGCGTCAATCTTTTATCGGTAGCATCTGAAACGAATCCAACCGAAGAGATGAGATTAATAACCATCCGTGATCGCTTCTCATCCTGTGCCATCATGATGCTTTCGATTGCGCCCCGGCCGACCTCTATGACTGATGACGGCACCCGGGTGCGTACGCCGAAGAAATCCAGCACGATACGATCAGGCGCGCTGGTTCGAAAAACCCGTGGTGAAGGCAACAACCCTGAGGAGTGGACATCGATCTGCAACCGGCCTCCAGGAAGACTAGAGTGATCGATTTGTGTGATCACCGGTCGGTCATCGGATCCCACAGGTGCCCCGACCATGGCGAGCACCAGAAGGAGGCCCCAGATCATCCATCTAGACTGGAGGGGTTCGACGACGCATCGAATATTCATCATGCTGAATTTACACCAGGTCGCACGGTGTCATCGGCCCGAACGCATCTCGTTGGAGCGAATCTCCCACCGGCCAGATACCCCGCGATAACGCTCTTCGATCTCGAGTACGCCCTTGGATTGGTCAATAGCTACGATCTTGCCGTTATTCTGACCAAGGTAGGATCCCACCACGACTCGATGGATTTCTCCATCAGGCGCCCTGATAAGCGCCCAGTTGCGTTCCTCAAACTGCAGGGTGCCCAGCATCTGGAGCGCATCGAGCGGAAACTTTTCCAGAAAATCCGGCATACGGCTTACGTCAGGTTCCAGGGGATCGGTCTCGGGCTCAGACGCTACCTCGGCCTGTGGCTTACCAAAAACGTTACTCGGGGCAAAAGGATCCTGGCTCTGGTCGGCACGGTAAGCTATTGATATCACTGGCACCTGCTCAGGGAGAGGATCTACCTTGGGCGCCGTGTCGCGATGGGTCATCTCCACGAACTGCTTGAGGTCATTCAGGTCTCGCTCCTCTGCGCACCCTACAATAGCCACAACGATGAATACGGACCACAAGATCCGGGATGCTGTCCTTCTCATAACGATGCGCATCGGCTACAGCCCCTCTGCAAGATAACTGTAGGTTTTGAGCACCAAAGACGAGGTCAGCCCCCCTTGATCATCGGCCGTGATCTCCAGATCGTCCACGGTGACAATCCTAGGCATCTGGGCAAGATCGCTGATGAAGTTCGCGAGTTCATGATAGCCGCCTCGGACTTCCATGAGGATCGGTAGCGTTGAGTAGAAATCCCCCAACTCCTGCTGCTGCGGATCAAACACCACAAATTCAAGTCCCCGGCGAGCGCCCGCTTCAGTGATGTCAATCAGCAAGGAAGGCACCTCGCTGCTGTCAGGCAGTTGCTGTACTAGTTCTGCCAGCATTTCTTCTATCTGGATCATCTGGTCCTGATAGGCTGGCAGATTCACGACCATTCCCTTCTTGACGGTAAAGGTCCGTCGAAGCTCAAGTTCCTGCGCGCGCTCATAATCAAGGCTCAAACGCTGGTCCCGAATCAGAAACTGCCATCCGCCAAACAGCAGTATCAAACATGCCATGAGTGACACCACTACCACAAACCATGACGGCCACTCTGCCGGTTCGTTGATATCCAGCCCGCGTAGATCGTCGAGCCAACTCATCAGCGTCTTGCCCACATGCTTGTCATGGCCGCTTCCCACTGACCGGCAGACTCCCATCCGGACGGACGGGCAAAACCCAAAGCTCAAATTCCTGGGTATCTCCTACATTAATCACATTCAGCTCAGGCTGATCGAACGAGGGTGTATTAGTGAGCTGTTCCATAAGCGCAGAAATCCGTGAACTCGACTGCGCCACGCCCGTAAGACTGATTCCCTCCGGGCTGCGTTGCAAGGACGAAAAGAAGACACCTTCCGGAATGGTCGTCGCAAGTTCGATCATTCCTCTTACGAGGGTGACACGCTCCGACTGTAGCTGGCGAATAATGACCATCCGAGTCAGCAAAGCTTCTTTACGCTCCTCGATCTTATTGATCTCCTGAAGCTGCTCTTCCACCTCAGCGATCGCAGTCCGCAGATACTCGTTGCGGCTTTGCTGATAGATAAGATCACGGTCCTGCGACCACCAGGCGCCACCAAGAATCGCGGCCGTAATCAGCGCTAATACTGCCGAGATTGCAGTAGCACGGCGGCGCTGACGTTGGCGGCGTTCTTCACGCCAGGGTAAAAGATTCACCCCGTTGATCATCCAGCCCCCCGGACGGCCAAACCCGCGGCCTTGATCATGCTGGGACCATGTCGAGCTACCAATTTGTTCGCCTTGATAGCGCTTCCAGGACCAAAAGGATCCGCCAGTACCGTGGGCACCCCCACGTGTGACTCGATCAGCGCTGCAATGTCCGCAATCTGAACACAACCCCCACTGATGACCAATGCATCCACCCGGTCTAGTCCCAACTGGGCTGACAGACAGAACTCGACGTTACGGGCAGCTTCACGGGCCATGGCCTGACGAAAAGGCTCTAATAAATCCTGCTCATAGTTCTGGGGCAGGTCTCCGCCACGTTTAAGGGCTTCCGCCTCCCGATAGTCGATACCATAGCGCGAGCGGACGTTTTCCGTCAGAATTCGACCGCCGAAATTCTGCTCGCGGCCATAAATTGAGCGGCCGTCCACAAAAAGATCAAGGCGGGTTGAGACGTCTCCAAAATCCATCAGCGCAATCGCCCGACCTTCCACCGACTCGCCCAGGGTCTGTGCAACAAACCCATATCCGCGCTCGACTGCGGCGAGACCGACATCGACAATCATTGCGTTGAGCCCCGCCAGCTCCATCACCGCAGCATAATCCTCGACAATCTCCTTGCGGCAGGCGGTGATGGTGATCTGGTCATCGTTTCCGTCGCGGGCACCACCGGAGACTTCGAAATCCAGGTTAACCTCATCCAAAGGATGTGGAATCTG
>DPVA01000146.1 GCA_003529705.1 Gammaproteobacteria bacterium
TATTTCAACGATACTCTCAAAGAGCTTGTCGGAGCTGACGCAATCGAGGAATATCTGGCTCATAGCATGGAAGCCACAGAATCTGTTCGCGTCGTAGTTGACGACATATCGAGTGCGAACGGGGATTATTACGTGCGCTGGACGATGGATATCCGTTTCAAGAATTACAATCAGGGTCGGATTGCGCGCTCAGTGGGGATCAGTCATCTGCGCTTCGATACAGAGGGCAAGATCATTCTACACAAAGATTTCTGGGATGCGGCCGGTGGGTTGTATGAGTATCTGCCGGTGCTGGGCGGGGTGATGCGCTGGATTAAGAGTCGGCTTTAGTATCCGTTCCAGTTGCGACGGGGTACAAGTCTATACAAAGCTTGTCCCGACCGTCAATCGATCCTTTATATGGGATGGCTGGCGGCACTATCTCGGGCTGATTGTTAAGCCGCTGTTGAATCATTGAGCCCCAGATGCCGTGAGAGGCGTTTCTTGATCTCTTCGGTTAGGGCAATTGAGGATATAGTCGGATACTTGGTTTTGCAGTGCCCTGGAAACGGTCTGCAAATCTGCTTTGGCGGTCAGCATAATCACTGGTGTATTTCCAAGGCGCACGGTGTGGCGAAGCTCGTGCAGTGCTCCTATGCCATCGTCGTCGGGCATTGATGCTTCGAGAATGACCAGATCTGGTTTGGACACCGTCGCTAGGTGCAATGCTTCGTTGCTGTTGACTGCTTCGACGATTCGACAACCCAGTTGCTTGACAATCGTGCTAATCTTCCCTCGGATCTTGGACGATGAATCGGCCAAGAGGACACATTTTTGCTTGGAGCGCTCTGCGCGGTCCAGCGCAGTGCCGCACTCAGGGCAGTGCCCGCCTACAGCTGCTCTACCAATATAGAGGCCACACGACGGGCACTGCACCATACCCGCTATCTTGCTCATGTGCTTAGGGTCGTTCCTCTACGGGTTGGTAGGTCCGCAAAACAGGCCCGGTGTAGATCTGGCGCGGTCGGCTGATTTTGGTCGCTTTGCTCTCCTCGTACCACTGTGCGATCCAGCCTGGCATACGGCCGATCGCAAAAATCACGGTAAACATTGCTTTGGGGATACCGAGGGCGCGGAGGATAACGCCGCTGTAGAAGTCGACGTTGGGGTAGAGCTTGCGCTGGATGAAGTACTCGTCCTCCAGCGCTACCGTTTCCAGCTCCTTGGCGATGTCGAGCAGTGGATCGTCGATATCTAACTTGGCCAGGACTTCCTCACAGCTTTTTTTGATGATTGTGGCTCGCGGGTCGAAGTTCTTGTAAACGCGATGACCGAATCCCATCAGGCGAATGCCGGCTTTTTTATTTTTGACCTGATCGACGAAGGAACTGACCGAGAGGTTCTCCTCGCGAATTTTTTCCAGCATATCGACGACTGCTATATTGGCCCCACCGTGCAACGGCCCCCAGAGCGCACAGACGCCGGCGGCGACCGACGAGAAGAGATTGGCCTCGCTGCTGCCGACCATCCGCACGGTCGAGGTACTGCAGTTTTGTTCATGGTCGGCGTGTAGCAGAAAGATCAGGTCTAGCGCTTTGACCAACTCCGGTTCGGGCTGGAATTCGTTATAGGGTTGGCTGAACATCAAATGGAGGAAATTTTCGGCATATTTCTTGTTGGGATGTGGGTATTCGATATGGTGTCCCAGTTGTTGGCGATACGAGTAGGCGGCGATGGTGCGGACCTTGGCCATGATTCTGGCCGCTGCTTCGGTGAACATCTCGTCGTCTTCGATTTCCAAGAGTTCGGGATAATAGCAACTCAAGGCGTTGAGTACCGAAGAAAGCACCGCCATTGGTGGTGAATTCGGGGGGAAGAGATTGAAATGGTGCTTGAGTCCTTCGCGCAGCATCTGGTGTTTGGTGAGCAGGTCGCTGAATTCTTCCAATTGCGCTGCAGTGGGCAACTCTCCCCAGATAAGCAGATAGGAGGTCTCGATGAAGTTGCTGTGTTCAGACAGATCTTCAATCCCATAGCCCCGATAGCGCAAAATCCCCTTGTCGCCATCGATGAAGGTGATACCACTCTGCCACGAACCGGTATTGCCGTATCCCTGATCCAGGGTGATGTGCCCAGTCTCACTGCGCAACGCCGAGATGTCGAGAGCTTTCTCATCTTCACTGCCTTCAACGATTGGCAGTTCAACGGACTGGTCACCGATCTGCAAACGAGCGGTATCCGCCATGTCGGATTCTCCTTATATATACGCAACTATCCGGACGCTGCCCGAACTGTGGGCGGTGCCCATTTTAGTGTGTTATTTATAGTAGCCCCTAAGGTTTACACTGTCAATATTGCCGACGGCAACCCATTGCGGTCTTGCTTCTGCTGGACGGCGGAAAAGGATCGGTGTTATTTTTGAAGACCCGTGCATCTTGTCGGCTGCAGGTTTTTCCTCGTAATGACTGTGACTCGTTCTAAGTGCTTCGACTCTCTCTAATAGTTTTTCTCCTCATCGTGTCTTTGGCACCCATCGTCAGTGGTGTCGAGGTAGCAGGTCGGGATAAGGGGCTTCAACTCGATGTTGTAAAGAGCGATGGCCGGAGTATAGTGCTAGAGTTGAACCTACCTGCGAGTACCGACCTCCATCCCGGCTTACCGCTTTTGCAGGGTAGCGATGGCCAACCTCCGCTACCCTTCCTTGCCCGCCTGGTTGCTGTTCCTCCCGGGATGCATCCCGAAGTGCAAATTCTCGAGGCTGAAAGCGTCGAATTTACGGAGGTCGATCTGCCTGCTGCGCCTTTTTCCGATGCTTTTCTACCCTCTGAAATGGCCACAACTGAGCCTCTGGGCATTCTGCGCGGGATTGCGACTCATGCGCTGCGCCTCTTTCCCTATCGCTATAACCACGCCCGGCGTACTTTGCGCGTCTACACCCGGTTGCGTCTGGAACTGAATTTTGTTGCTCCTACAGTGCTGCCGCACGCGAAGATCGCGCGGCGTTCAGGAGTGCGAGGACAAGCTGTCCATTCTGATCCGCAGGGGCGGTTTTTGCGCGGTGCCTTACTCAACGGAGACCAAGCTGCTGCTTGGGTCGAGCCACCGGCGGTGGCCAAGCGCGCCCAGGACGACTGGTACGATCCGCAGGCTCCCTGGATCAAGATATCCATCGCCAAGGATGGACTCTATCGCATAGACCACGAGTGGTTCGGCGAGTTTGCCGATCCGCTGGATGTCGATCCTCGAAGTTTTCGGCTCTTCTATCTCGGCCGGGAAGAGCCGCTTCACGTCGAGGGACAGACCGATGGTCGTTTCGATCCGGGCGACTTTTTGCTGTTTCATGGTTGCTACCGCCGCGGCGACCAAGGCTTCGAAAGTCACTACGGCCGCACCAATGTCTACTGGCTGACCTGGGGCGGTGATGAAGGGCTGCGCTTTGCAGAGCGCTCCGGCGTTCCGGTTGCCGACTATCCTGTAGAGCACTCTTTCTGGACCACAGCCCATTTTGAACAGGACATTGCCTACGATCCTCTGGTCGAAGCCCCAAACGCCGAACGCGACCATTGGTTCTGGCGTGAACCTGTCAGGGCCGATAAGCCCGATCTGCCTTCTTCCGCGGTCTTTCCCGGGGATCTGTCTTTTCCCGATCTTGACACGGAGTACGAAGCTAGGCTACGCGTCGCTCTACACGGTTTTCTCGATCTAGGGCATCATACGGTGATCAAACTCAATGGCCGCTATTTGATCGACGATCGGATTTGGGGCGGCAAAAGCCAGGGCCAGGTCGAACTGGTAATCGACAAGGCGATTCCCAACAGCTACCTGCGTCAGGAGCGCAATCGCTTGTTGCTCCAGGTCTACGCCGATCAGGAAAAGTTCGACGGCATCTATTTCAACTGGTTTGCCATTGACTACCGTCGCCTCTACGTCGCCGAGGATGGTCATCTGGAATTCCGCCAGGCTCCTTCGACCGGCCACCAAATCTCCATCAGCGGGTTCAGACACCGGCATATCGAAGTGTTGGACCTCGCCAACCACCTTCGTTTCACCGGGGTTCAGGTTGACGGTCCGGAGGGTGATTTCACTGCGACCTTTGCAGACCAGCACGATCGGGAAAGCCGCTATATCGCCGTTGATGGTCTGGCTTTTAAAACGCCGCGAGGCGTCCTCGACCAACCCTCCCGCTGGCGGGACTCTAACTGGGATGCCGATTATATCGTTATCGCTCATCCCGGACTCTTGAATGCCGGTCGTCGCCTTGCCGAACACCGCCAGACTCAGGGGCTGAAAAGTGTACTGGTCTCGGTCGAGGACCTCTACGATGAATTTTCCCATGGTCTTTTCGATCGGGAAGCTGTGCGCGATTTCCTTTTTTACGCCTACCACAACTGGCAGAGACGCCCGGCCTACGTGGTACTGCTGGGTGATGAGACCTGGGATTATCGCAATATTCTGGGTGCTGGTAGGCCTACGGTTGTGCCCAGTCTATTTTATCAGTCTCG
>DPVA01000205.1 GCA_003529705.1 Gammaproteobacteria bacterium
GGGAAGGGATCTTCTGTCGCGGATTATCTATGGCTCGCGCATCTCACTGACCATCGGGCTGGTCGGGATCGCCGTCAGCTTTATCCTGGGCATCGTGATCGGCGGGCTCGCGGGTTATTTCGGCGGCTGGATTGACGCCCTGGTACAGCGGGTCATTGAAGTCCTGCGTTCCTTCCCTGAGATTCCGCTGTGGATGGCGCTTTCCGCCGTGCTCCCTGTCACCTGGAGCCCCCTGCTGATCTTTCTCGGTATTACGGTGATTCTGGCCATGCTCGATTGGACCGGCCTGGCACGCGCCGTGCGCTCGAAACTGATGGCGCTTCGGGAGGAGGACTACTGCACCGCTGCCCAACTGCTGGGCGCGCGTCCCCGGCGGATCATTGGGCGGCACTTGCTCCCGGGCTTCATGAGCCACCTGATTGCTTCGGCTTCGCTTTCCATTCCCGGCATGATTCTCGGGGAAACCGCGCTCAGTTTCCTGGGGTTGGGACTAAGACCACCGATTACGAGTTGGGGAGTGCTGCTGAATGAGGCGCAGAATATCAATGTGGTGGCGCTCTATCCCTGGCTGATGCTGCCCGTCGTCCCCGTGGTGATTATCATTCTTGCCTTTAACTTCTTTGGTGACGGTCTGCGTGATGCGGCCGACCCCTATAAAACCTAACCCCGCAAGTTGAGGAACAGCATTTGGCAGTCAACATTCCCGAAAACTACGTTAGTGGCGGCTTTGCCATGGAGTATGAAGTCCCATGGATGACGCCCGGCGCGGTGCACAAGCTTGATGAACTGGTGAGACCTGAAGACCGGGTAATCGAAGTCGGCACTGGTGGCTCATCGCTTTTTTTTGGCCGAAGGGCGCAGGCCGTACTGGGCCTTGAACCTTCCGTCGAGTGGGCCGACTCAGTCGTCGCCGAGGCCAAGCAAAGAGACCTTAACAACATCGACATTGTTGCCCAGCCTGATCCCCAGGAACTGCTCGCCATTGTGCGCCGGCTCGGCGGATGCTCTGTGCTGTCGGTCGACCCTGATGATGGTTACGACCGCGATGAGTTGCAGAACATTCTCTCCGCACGTGCGGGAGATCAGCTCGAGGTCGTCGCGATGGATAACTACGGCGCAGCTGATCTTTTCTCCCGATCCTGGGATTGGAGCAACGATCAGGTGATCGACAGCCTGCCGGGTTCAGGCTGGCAGGGGGAATCCTTTAACGACCCCAAATGGCGAGGCAAGGGAACGCGCATCTTCTGGCGCCGCCGTTAGGCCGTTTACGTTGGGTTTTCTTCGTCCAGCCGCTTGCTGGCGTAGGCACCGGGCGCATCTTCGAGTACGGGAAACGCCTTTTTAGCCCCAGGTTTTCTTGCCTTGACCTTGGTGCCGGTGAACTTTGACACCCACTGCTGCCAATTGGGCCACCAGGAGCCTTCCTTGTGGCTCGCGCTTTCCACCCAGGCCTCGGCATCGCCTCTGGGCCGGCTGCGGCTGGTGCGATAGCCGTATTTTTTAGCGTCCGGGGGGTTCACCACCCCGGCGATGTGACCGGAACCTGAAAGCACAAAACGAACCGACCCCTTGAAAAGGCCGGCCCCGACAAAGGTTGATCGCCACGGCGCAATGTGGTCATCGCATGCGGAGAGGAAGTAGCACGGGGTTTTGACCGAAGCAATATCAATCGGCACCCCATCCAGAACCATTCCTCCGGGCTCCTTGAACCGGTTCTCAAGATACATCGTCCGCAGGTATTCACTGTGCATCCGGGCCGGCATCCGGGTCGAATCCGAGTTCCAGTACAGAAGATCAAAAGCCAACGGCTCTTCGCCCATCAGGTAATTGTTGATCACGAAAGACCAGATCAGGTCATTTGAGCGCAGCATGTTGAAGGTTGTCGCCATATCTGTGCCGTCCAGGTAACCGTCCCGCTTCATCTTCTGCTCAAGGCTTTCGACCTGCTCGTCGTCGATAAAGACCCCAAGATCCCCCGGTTCCGCAAAGTCGATCATCGAAGTCAGGAAGGTCGCGCTGGCAACGCGATCAGCAGCACCCGTCCCTTCGAGATAAGCAAGCAGTGCCGCCAGCAGCGTACCGCCGAGACAGTAGCCGATCACATTGCTCTGCGCCGTCCCAGTTATCGCCTTCATTGCGTTAAGTGCTGCCAGTGGCCCTTCTAGCAGATAGTCCTCAAAACCTTTTTTGGCGAGCTCGTTTCCGGGGTTGACCCAGGAAATCACAAAGACGCTATGACCTTGTTCGACCAGCCAGCGGATGTAAGAGTTCTTCGGTCGAAGATCCAGAATGTAATACTTCTTGATCCAGGGGGGGATGACCAGCAACGGGGTTTTGCTGACGGTTGGCGTCGCCGGTTCATACTGGATCAGCTGAATGAGATCGTTCTGCAGAACTACCTTTCCCGGTGTCAGCGCAAGATTGTGACCCAGGTCAAAGGCCTCGGAATCCACCATCCGCATTTTCAGTTGTCCTTCGCTGCGCTCAAGGTCATCCAGGATATTTTTAAAACCCTTTACCAGGTTCTCGCCCTTGGAGTCGACCGTCCTCTTCAGGACATCAGGATTGGTCATCGCAAAATTCGTGGGCGCCATCGCATCGACAAACTGGCGGGTATAAAAGTTGATCTGCTGACGCTTTTTCTCATCAATGCCCGAGACCGATTCAGTTGCGGCGATCACATAGCGGGAGGCAAGCAGGTACGACTGTTTAATAAAGTCAAAGACATGGCCGTCGTCCCAGGCCTCGCTCCTGAAGCGTCGGTCACCCGCCTCCGGCTCGATCAACTTTTGCCCGCTCTCTCCCAACGCACCCATGGCTGTCTGTTGCCATAATGTGAGTGAGGCCTGCCAGAACTCGGCCTGGGCCTCCATCAGGGCCCGGGGGTCGAAACTGAACTTGGCCATGTTCTTAAGGAACTGTTCGCTGAACTGTACCGGATCAAAACTGCCGGCAAGATGACCCGACTGATTGGTCATGAAATCGGCTGCAATCTGCTGGCTGCGCGCGATCACGTCAGCCATGGTTTCGGCCATCTTTGCCGTTTCAGCTGGGGTGGATGAGGAATTTTCTATAGGCATTGGGAGAACGACTGATAATTTGCTGCAGTGCAGCATTTTAAGGCAGATGGTAGCGCCAGACAAGTTAACGGATCCTCAGTTGGGACCTCAACCATGGGTTATGATCCGCCACCTTCGCGCACACATTTCCTATCGCCCATGAACGATATCTTTGACCGGGACCTCGGCCAAAACCCGGCCAATTACACCCCCTTAAGTCCCTTGAGTCTTTTGCGGCGTGTTGAGCGCGTTTACCCGGATCAACTGGCAGTCATTCACGGTTCGATCCGCCGCACCTGGGTTGAGACGGCCGCGCGCTGCAGGCGCCTTGCAGGCGCCCTTGCCGCACAAGGTATCGGCAAAGGGGACACCGTGGCCGTGATGGCACCCAATATCCCGGAAATCCTTGAAGCTCACTACGGCATACCTATGGCGGGCGCTGTACTTAATGCACTCAACATTCGCCTCGACGCTGCAACACTCGCTTTCATCCTTGATCACGGCGAAGCCAAAGCCCTGATTACCGATACCGAGTTCTCCCCGGTGATGCGCGAAGCGCTGAGCCAAATTGACCGGGAGATCCTCGTTATTGATATTGACGATCCCGAGGGACCTGGCGGCGAACGCCTTGGCGGGATCACTTACGAGGACTTCATCGCGACGGGTGATCCGGAATTTGGAATTTCCCTACCCCACAACGAATGGGATGCGATC
>DPVA01000132.1:0-232 GCA_003529705.1 Gammaproteobacteria bacterium
AACCGCAGGCACATCCATACCCTTGAACGAGCCACCCGCGGCCTCCGTGGCTTTTTTAGAGATAATGTCGCCGGAACCATAGGGAAGGGTGCTCCACCACAGCGGCGCAAAAGGTTCTTTCAGTATGATGGTACCGGAGTATTTACCCGTCACCTCAACCCGGTCCAGCGTAGCCCAGTCACCACTGTAGGCCGACTTCAGTTCCGGGTCGATAATGCGCTCGTAGGAAAAT
>DPVA01000132.1:541-890 GCA_003529705.1 Gammaproteobacteria bacterium
GCGCTCGTAGGAAAATTTGACGTCCTCGGCCGTCATCTCTCCATAGCCATTGGAAAACATGATGCCTGGGCGCAGCCGGAATTTTATGTGCGTGTCGTCTACTTGTTCAATGTATTCCGCTGCATCAAGTTCGGTCTCCCACTTGTTGCCAGGTTTGAACGCAACCAGTTTGTTGAAGATTGCACCGCCAATCCAACCTTCCACTGCGGAGAGGGTGAAAGCCGGGTCGAGTATCTGAAATACGGAGTAACTGCGCAGTTTGAGAACGCTTCCGTCTGCGCTAAACGAGACACTGGGGTTTACCATTGCCGTAGCGCCAAGCGCGGCAGATCCCTGCAGGAAGCGACGG
>DPVA01000132.1:1202-1364 GCA_003529705.1 Gammaproteobacteria bacterium
CAGGAAGCGACGGCGTGAGAAAGGCTTGTGTAGCATGATGTTTCTTATCCTCCTAGAGGTTATTTTTAACAACCCCGCCAGTGTGGCACAGCGGTGTGGCCGGGGCAACTTTCCTGATCCGAGCTCCCGAAATTTGGAATCGGCCGAAAGTGAATCCTAGGA
>DPVA01000132.1:1672-8063 GCA_003529705.1 Gammaproteobacteria bacterium
CGGCCGAAAGTGAATCCTAGGAATATTTTCGGGAGATGACGGGATTCCACTCGCGCTCACAGACCAGCGTGTCGTTTTCTCGGATCTCCAGCCGTCCGAAAACGTGGTAATCGGTAGGAGTGGACTTCAGTCTAGTTGTTCCAAGCAATTCAATAATTGAACCTGAGCGTTTAAATTGCAGCTTATGCTGGAACTCGGAGCAGGCACTGTTGAGATCATCAAGGGTGATCTGGTGTTGCGCTTTGGTTTCAAATGCATACTCAACCTCGATCTCGTCAAATACGATCCTTGTTAACGGCTGATGCCATCCGCTGGCGATACTATTGCTCATGATGTCATGTTGTGACCAACGGTCCAAAGGCGAGCCTTGAATCCGGGCTTTGGGTGAGGGTCGTTCTGACTCAGAATCAATATGAAAGACCACAGCACTTTCTCGCGAATCTGTCTGGCGGCAGGGCAGAGACAATCGTGTTTGCCCGGGGTAAAGGGTCATTCGCACGGGTTTCGGTGGTGGCCATATCATCGGCCAGTACGAAGTTGAGAAGGCGAGACGAATCCGATGCCCCTCTCCAAATCGATAGGCGGTGTTGGGTAGTTGAATCTCAACGGCTCTTGGGGAATTGCTTGGGTGGCTGTTGTCTGGCGCTCCCGCTGGATCAAGCGAGAGATTACAGATGCCGAAGCTCACCCGGCTGGATGTTGCATCGGGCGCAACGTCATTTAATCTAACCACCAAGGTCGCGACTGGTTGGTCAACTTCTAACGTAACGTTGACCACAGCATGACCAAGAATATCGAGAGGGCTTTCCAGCGGCGCGGTATCAAAGATCAGTGACAACGCATCATCCTCCCGTTGATCCAGCGGTAATCCACCGTCGCGGCCGAAGTATCCGGTGTCACCGGAGGCTGATCCGATCTGCAGGCTGTTGGGGACGAAAGCCGTCTTTCTGTTGTCGACCTTCGCAGTTTCGCTCAGTGAGCCAGAGCCCAGTAGATATGTCCTCGGCGTAACGTTGGGTGACGGCCACTGGTTCTCACTGATCCATGATCCTGGGCGCTCAAGTATCTTGTTCTGCGGAGATATGTACTCCTGTCGCCAGACTCGTAGTTTGGGTTCACTTTCCAGCCCGTTTTGTCGGCCACAGAGCCACCTATCCCACCAGCGCAGAGCCTCTGCCTGAAAGTCAATACCGGGCCCCGGAATACCTCGATCAGGGTAATGATGCCCCCAAGGCCCGACGATGCCCCAGCAGGGACTTTCATTTCGCGACAGTAGATTCATGACGGTATTGCTGTAGCGGTCGACCCATCCGCCAATCAGCAGTATTGGGCAGGAGATCATTTCGGAAGTCTCACAGGCAGATCCACTCCGCCAGTAGGCGTCCCGGGCCTCATGGCGGATCCAATTCTCAAGTGGAAATGCACAATGATCCAGGCGTTGCTGCCACATCTGCCGCCAATTTGGGCCGACAGTTTCTGGGTCCGGCGGGGCTGCCAGAATCGCGGGCAGCGTCGCACCCCATTCCAGGGTGTCGGTGAGTAGGTGCCCTCCCATGTGATGAATATCGTCATCAAATCGGTTGTCGGTTGCACATACTGCGATAACGGCTTTGAGGGAGTCAGGCCTGAGACTCGCCATCTGCAGGCTGCTGGTTCCTCCCCATGATGTCCCCATCATGCCAACTCGTCGGTTACACCAGGACTGCTGGGCGATCCATTGGATCACCTCGAGCCCGTCGTTGATTTCTTCAGGGCTATACATATCAGCCATCAGGCCTTCGGAATCACCCGAACCGCGCATGTCGACTCGAATACAAGCGTAGCCATGACGGGCGAAAAACGGATGGTTGCGCTCATCTCTTAACCGGACCATG
Source organism: Gammaproteobacteria bacterium (assembly GCA_003529705.1). GTDB lineage: Bacteria > Pseudomonadota > Gammaproteobacteria > Arenicellales > UBA868 > UBA868. Next base: position 3,547 of record DPVA01000132.1, read on the forward strand.
TCCCTTTTGCGGTAGGGGATATATTCGACGATAGCGGGCGTCGGGCCTGCTTCTTTTTTTTGGGGCAGCCAAAGGCGAGCAGAAAGTCGGATTCCATCACTCATTGGAATCCAGCAATGCTCAATTTCAATTACATCTGCCTGCATAAGGTTGACTTTGGATACGCGCTAGGTCCGCAACAAAAATGAATCCTCCTTTAGATGATAAATCATCTGCTCTTACTGCCAATCTGGACGATATCGACAGGATGTTACATTAACAGGATTCCTAAGAAGAAACACGAGGTTACGAGGACTTTTGCCGCACGCTACCGGCCGGGACGGGACTGCTAGAATGATCGCGGCTGAATAAAGGGCTGATCAACCGATGTGGGTGTATTTTCTTAAACGTCTGGGTTTGTCTATCGCAATCATCGCGGTGGCGATGTCCATCCTGTTTGTTATTACCCATATGATTCCAGGTGATCCCGTATCTGTTGCCCTCGGCCCGCGGGCAACTGCCTCGATGAAGGAGGAGTACCGCGCCCGCATGGGAATTGATCTGCCCGTCTACATTCAGTATGGGCGGTTCGTGAGTAATGTCCTGCAAGGCAATCTTGGCCAGGATGTATTCAGCGGTTTGTCGGTGCTCGACATCGTCAAGCGCCAGCTGCCACATACAGTAATTCTGGTCTGCGTGGCTATCGGCTGGTCTGCCACACTAGGAATAATTCTGGGTTGTTTTTCAGCAGTTCGCCGGAATAGCGTCCTGGATCGAATAATCGGGGTGATTACAGTAGGCGCAATTGCGATTCCCTCCTTTGTCGTTTCACTTTATGCCCTGTTGATTTTTGCAGTAACGCTCAGAGTTCTTCCGGCAATAGGTGCTGGCGAATCTGGAGATATCCTGGACCAGCTCAAGCATCTTGTGCTCCCGGGGTTTGCCCTCGGCCTCGGCTGGGTCGGCTATATAGCGAGATTGGTACGGGCATCCATGCTTGAGGTTATGGGTGAGAACTTTATTCGGGCGGCGCGGGCGTATGGCCTTCCGGAGCGGGCCATCATTGCCCGGTATGCACTGAAAATTGCCATCGTCCCCACCGTCACCCTTCTGGGGGTCGGCATTGGCAATATGCTGTCGGGCGCGTTGTTCGCAGAGATCGTTTTTGCGCGACCCGGTATCGGCAAGTTGATTTACGACATGGTGTTGATGCGCAACTACCCGGTGGTTCAGGGCGCGGTTCTGGTTACCACAGCGTTGTTCGTCGTGTCGGCGCTGATTGCTGACATGATCAATTCGTACTTGGATCCTCGTGTCCGCGCCAGCCTCTAAGACCGTGCGTAGCCCACAGCCTCGGTTTCCCGGGCTGCGACGATTCTTCCGAGAGCCGTTGGGCGTCTTCGGCCTCGTCCTTGTGGTGATCCTAGTGCTCGGGGCTGTTTTTGCACCCTACCTGACGGAATACGCCCCCAATGCGCTGGATATCAAATCGCGGTTGGCCAAGCCCTCAAGCGAGCATTGGCTTGGGGCAGATCATCTCGGTCGGGATACATTTACCCGCGTGCTCTACGGCGGCCGGATTGCGCTCAAGGTCGCGGCCTGGTCTATCTCTCTTGCATTGTTTGGAGGGGTTTTGCTGGGCATGCTGGCCGGATACGGACCGCGCTGGCTGGATAACCTACTTATTCTGATATTTGACGCGGTTCGGTCATTTCCGACAATCATGTTTGCCCTGGCCATCATTACGCTAACCGGCCCAAGTATCAATATGGTGATCATGGTCATTGTGATTACGTCTATTCCGGTTTACGCGCGTATTGTCCGCGCGCAAACCATGGCGCTGCGGGAAAGTGAGTTTGTACTGGCGGCCCGTTCTGTTGGTACAGGCTGGTTCCGGATGCTCTATCTGCATATTCTGCCGAACGTCATCGGCCCGTTGTTGATCCTGGCAAGCATGGATATCCCTGTGGTCGTGACCATCGAATCTGGTTTGAGTTTTCTCGGACTGGGCGTGCGCCCCCCGACCGCGAGCTGGGGCACAGTGTTGGCCGATGGCTATGCCTATGTCAGGAATACCCCGTGGCTACTGGTGGCGGGTGGTGTGCCTCTGATTCTGACTACCCTTGGCTTTACCTTCATGGGCGAAGCGCTGAGGGATGTGTTTGATCCCACTTTGAAAAAGCGGGACTGATTCAAATGACGCCCGTACTTTCTATCAAGAATCTATCCATCGACTTTCTTACCTCGGGTGGGCCGGTTCATGCATTGCGTGAGGTCAATCTCTGCATCCCACAAAACAGAATTGTGGGCATTGTCGGTGAGAGCGGCTCTGGCAAAAGCACGGTCGTATCGGCGGTGATCCGGCTTTTGGCAAACAATGCCGATGTCCGCAGCGGCGAGATCGAATTCGAGGGCCGCGATATCCTGGCAATGAGCGAAATTGAGCTCCGCACACTGCGGGGTGAAGAGATTGCGATGGTGTTTCAGGATCCGATGACAGCACAGACGCCAGTTTTATCCATCGGCCAGCAGATGATCGATATCCAGTATCGACGATCTCTCTCAAGAAAGGAAAAGCGCCAGAAAGCGATTGACATGCTCACCCGTGTCGGAATCCCCGATCCCAGCGACCGAATGGATCAGTACCCGCATCAGTTCAGCGGGGGTATGCGCCAGCGTATCTCAATAGCAATGTCACTTATGATGAGCCCGAAACTGCTTATTGCGGATGAGCCGACAACAGCACTAGACGTCACCTTGGAAGCGCAGATCATTCACCTCTTCAGGGAGTTGAGGAAATCATTCGACGGGTCGATTGTTTTGGTCTCACATAACCTTGGCCTGATCGCTGAACTTTGTGACGAAGTGGTGGTCATGTATGCAGGCGAGGTAGTCGAAAGGGCAACGGTCGATGACATCTTCAATCGGGCGGCCCATCCCTATACCCAGGCATTGCTTGATTGTGATCCGGCCCGACTCGATGAGTTGACCGCAAAACTCCCGACTATTACGGGCGATGTGCCAGACCTTCAGGGGATCCCGGCGGGTTGTATCTTTGCTTCGCGATGCAATCAGAAGCTTGAGCAGTGTACTTTTAACCGACCCCCTGCGTTCACGATCACTGAGTCGCACGACGTATGTTGCCATTTGATGAGAAATGACTGATTTGCTCAACATTACCGGTTTGGGTGTTCGGTTTCGGGCTCTTTCGCCACTCACCGCGATGTTAAAAAGTGTGAGAGATCCCTGGTTGGATGCCGTTCTTGATGTTTCCCTAAGCGTAGGATCCGGCGAGACGGTGGCGCTGGTTGGTGAGAGCGGATCAGGAAAGACCACCCTTGGACGGTCTGTCATGGGTCTCGTGCGTCCACAAAAGGGCAGTATCCAGTTTGAAGGTACTGAACTGTGCGGTCTAAGCGAAGCGGCCTACAAACCCGTAAGAAGAAACATAGCAATGATGTTTCAGGATCCGGTTGCCTCTTTGAGCCGGCGACGAAGTATCAGAGCGCAAATATCTGAACCCTTCAAGGTGCACGGGATACCGGTCGATGATGATGAGACTGCTCGCCTGATGGAGCTCGTCGGCTTGAATCACTCCTTCAAAAACCGGTTTCCCCACGAGTTGTCGGGCGGACAGGCAAGAAGGGTCGGTGTGGCCCGGGCCCTGACGTTGTCACCCAAGCTCATCATCGCCGATGAGCCCACAGCCGGACTCGATGTCTCGGTGCAGGGAGAGATCCTCAACCTGATGCGTGACTTGCAGAAGCAACTCCGGATCAGTTATCTGATTGTGACCCATAACCTTCCTGTGGTGCGCCACATCAGTGACCGGATTGCGGTGATGTATCTAGGCCGGCTTCTTGAGCAGGGCGATACCCGTTCGATTTTTAGAAGTCCGGCCCACCCCTATACCCGGGCGCTACTGGACGCGGTCCCGCAGCCCGACCCAGCCAAACGCAGAGAATTCGCCTCAATAGAAGGTGAAGTGCCAAGCTTACGTGATCGTCCTGCCGGCTGTGAATTTCATCCCCGTTGCGCCTCCAGGAAGGAACGTTGTCTGGCGGAATCTCCTGCATCACGCGCCTTGGGTGACGGCCGTATTGTGCGGTGCCATTTTCCTCTGGAAGCGGGGTAGGTAAGATTTATCGATTACCTTCGAGAATGAGGGTTTAACTGAGGATCCAGTCATGCTTTTAAAAAACGCCAATATCTACGACGTCCTGGCCGGCACCTTCAGGTTAGGCCACTTGTTTATCGAAAACGGCCAAATCGCCGACATCGGGTTTGATGGATCACCACAAAGTGACGCTGTCGATATGGAGGCGTCATATGTGCTGCCGGGGTTTATTGATTGCCACGTGCACCTTTGTGTCGATACCTATAACCCGGATGCCTCGCGGCTTTGGACGGGTGCCAAACCGGGCACGATAGCGCTGTCAGCGGCTCGGGCCGCTTATCGAACGCTGCTTTGCGGTGTAACCTCGATTCGCGAGGTCGGTGGCTGGGATTATCACGAGATTGCGGTGCGCGATGCCGTT
>DPVA01000132.1:8387-8685 GCA_003529705.1 Gammaproteobacteria bacterium
TGGCACGATTGCGGGCCCGAGGATTTTCTGCTCGGGCAAGATTATTTCCATGACCTCTTCGTCCACGCCATATTGGACGGGTATGTATGAAGAAGCCGATGGCCCCGATGAAGTCCGCAAGGCCGCGCGAAAGCAGTTGGCCAACGGGGCGGATCTCATCAAGATTCTCGCGTCAGGAGCGATGACCTCATCCCGGAACGAACGCGCAGATGCGGTCCAACTGCGCCCCGATGAAATCAAGGCCGCCGTTGAGATTGCCAAGGACAACTTCACGCATGTGGCGTCGCACGCCCATGCC
>DPVA01000078.1 GCA_003529705.1 Gammaproteobacteria bacterium
ACTGAAAACTCGTCCGAGTGCGTCGGTAGCGCCACAGGTGGCGGGTCTATACGCGCTCGACGGTGGCTCTGAAGCTGTCGTAACCATTCATGCGGATGCGGTTGTGCTCGCCTCTGGCGGAGCATCAAAAGCGTACTTGTACACCAGCAATCCAGACTCCTCGACGGGCGACGGGATCGCAATGGCATGGCGGGCCGGGTGCTCAGTTGCCAACCTGGAATTTGTGCAATTTCATCCGACCTGCCTCTACCATCCCCATGCGGGAAACTTCCTGATTTCGGAGGCCGTCCGCGGCGAAGGGGGACGCCTTCTCCTTCCCGATGGCACCGCTTTCATGAAAAAACATGACCCACGCGCAGAACTTGCGCCACGCGATATCGTCGCGCGGGCGATAGACTACGAGATGAAAAAAGGTGGATATGACTGTGTCTATCTTGATATCAGCCACTTGGCAGCGGACGATATTAAACAACACTTCCCGGGGATCTACGAGCGATGTCAGTCATTTGCAATTGATATCACGACGGATCCTGTCCCGGTGGTTCCGGCGGCGCACTACACCTGTGGTGGAATCAACACCGATCTGGCTGGTCAGACTGACCTTGAGGGCCTGTACGCGCTTGGAGAGAATGCCCACACTGGTCTCCATGGCGCTAACCGGCTCGCCAGTAACTCACTTCTAGAATGTGTGGTGTTCTCAAACCGGGCTGTACCTGCAATCCTGGAGCATCTGGAACGGCTATCTCGGGATCGTCAAACGCCTCCCGCTTGGGACGAGAGCCAAGTCTCCGATGCCGATGAAATGGTAGTCGTGGCGCATAACTGGGAAGAACTTAGACGTTTCATGTGGGACTACGTCGGAATCGTGAGGACCTCCCGACGGCTGCAGCGGGCGGCTAACCGGCTTCACCTGCTCCATGCGGAAATCAGGGATTTTTATAGCAACTTCAGAGTGAACAAAGATTTACTCGAACTGCGAAACCTAGTTCTGGTTTCTGAATTGATTGTCCGGTGTGCGGCCAATCGCCGGGAAAGTCGAGGGCTGCACTTTACGCAGGACTTCCCTGCTTCAGATCCGAAACAGCTGCACGATACCATCCTGCGGCCAAAACCAAGGCCCTGACGGCTTCCGTTATGACGAGTTCGAAGTCCGGCTGAAGCGCAAAATATCACGGATCAAAGCAGACAGATACGGATTTGCCGGAATACTTTTCCCCATGAACCAATCCATCAGAACCGGGTCAGGATGCTCTAAGAGTTCTTCGAAGAGACTGACGTCACCCGAGTTCTGCTGACTCACCAAATGCCGCGCGTAAGGCAGCAGCAGGCCATCTAGCTCCCTCGCGCCGCGTCGGGCTCGCCAGGTGACCCGGTTAATATGCTGCTCCGCCGGGATCTTCAAGACTTACCGGTTGCAATTCGTGACTTGATCTCACCAATCGCTTTACCCGGGTTTAGGCCCTTCGGGCAGGCGTTGGTGCAATTCATGATGGTATGACAACGGTACAACGCGAAACTGTCGTTCAACTGAGCAAGCCGTTCCTCAGTCGCTTCATCACGGCTGTCCGCGACCCAGCGATAGGCTTGGAGTAAGTTTGCCGGTCCAAGATACTGATCTGAGTTCCACCAATAACTCGGACAACTGGTCGAGCAACAGGCGCACATTATGCATTCATACAAACCGTCCAGTGCTTCGCGTTCCTCGGGGCTCTGCAGTTGCTCGCGGTTAGCATTCGGAACGGGAGCCTTCAACCAAGGCTCAATCGACGCGTGTTGTTTGAAAAAATGAGTGAGATCGGGAACCAGATCTTTGATCACGGGCATATGCGGTAACGGGTAGATACTCACCGGCATCTTGAGTTCGGACAGTGACTGTGTACAGGCCAACGTATTGGTTCCGTTGATGTTCATCGCGCAAGATCCGCAAATTCCTTCCCGGCAGGACCGCCGAAAGGTAAGAGTCGAGTCAATTTCGTTCTTGATCTTGATTAACGCATCGAGAAGCATGGGTCCACAGGTTGCTTGATCAATGGTGTACTCGTCGATGCGCGGTTGTTCGTCATCATCTGGGCTCCACCGATAGACCTTAAACTCCTGAGGCCGCTGCATTCCGGACCCATCGTTATGTCTTCGCCCTTGGATAACCCGAGCGTTTTTCGGAAGTCGAAACTGTGCCATCGTATCTTTAGTAGACCCTTGTCTTGGGCGGGATGCTCTCGACCTCTGCCGTTCCGGTGTCAAGTGTTACCGGACGGTACTCAATATCGACTTCGTGGTGGTCAATACGTGCCAGGGTATGATACATCCAGTCGATGTCGTTCCTTTCGGGGTAATCATCCCTAGCATGAGCGCCCCGGCTCTCGGTCCGGGCGTGAGCGCTATAGACCGTAACCTTTGCCTGCAACAGCAGGTTCTGTAGTTCCAGGGTCTCTACCAAGTCAGTATTCCAAATCATTGAGCGGTCAGTCACACCAATGCTAGAGAACATTTCTACAGCCTCGTCGATTTGGGCAATTCCCTCACGCAACACCTGATGGTTGCGAAAGACCGCGCAGTTTGCCTGCATTGACCTTTGCATCTTAAGTCTCACCGCGGCCGTTCTCGCTGGGCCGTCGGAATGCCTAACCTGGTCAAATTCGCCAACGATCTTATCGATTGACTCTTGCCGGCCTCTCGCGACCGGCGTGATCGGGCCAATCGTATCCGCGGCATGCTGTCCCGCTGCACGGCCAAACACGATCAGATCGAGAAGGCTATTTGAGCCGAGTCGATTCGCGCCATGTACCGACACACATGCCGCCTCGCCAATAGCCAGTAATCCTGGCACGACGGGAGAAACGCCATCGACGAGTGATCCCAGGCACTCGCCGTGTACATTTGTCGGGATACCCCCCATGTTGTAGTGAACCGTGGGGATTACCGGAATGGGTTCCTTGCACACGTCGATCCCGGCAAAGATCTGAGCGGTTTCAGAAATTCCCGGCAGGCGTTCGGCGAGAATCTCCGGACCTAAATGCTCGAGATGCAGGTGAATGTGGTCCCCATCATTCCCAACACCCCGGCCCGCCCGAATCTCCATTGTCATGGAACGGCTAACCACATCGCGGGACGCAAGATCTTTTGCATTAGGTGCGTAACGTTCCATAAA
>DPVA01000133.1:0-1758 GCA_003529705.1 Gammaproteobacteria bacterium
ATCATCACCCTTTCGGGTCATATTCAGTTTCGCTGTAATCAACTGTCCTGCCTGGGAGTCTGGCGCAACCGTCCGCAAGGCCTCCTGATAGGCCTGCCCTGCCCCATCTAAGTCCCCGCTTGCGACCAGGGCATCGCCGAGCAGTTCTTGGAAATGTGAAGTAAAACCCTCGCCAGATTCCGCCATTGCAAGTGTCCGTATCTTTTCAGGCTCTCCATCCTTCAGGGCAATGACGGCCAGTCTGATTCGCGCGACCTGGCGCATCACGGGATCAGCACTGGATTCCAGAACCTCATTCAACGCACGCTTTGCCCCTTCACTGTCACCGCCCTCCAATGCGAGTTTTGCAAGCATCAGGCGCGCGAGATCAGCATATCCGCTATCGCCGTGCTCAGAAACCAGTGTTGAAGCGGCCGAGGCAACAGTATCCACCTCCTCGCCGACGGCAGCGCCAAGCATCTGCTCATACAACACAGACGCTTTCCCGGCCTGACTGTCCTGGTAAATACGCCACCCCTGGATACCACCAACTCCACCGATGCCAATCAGGACTCCGGCGACAATCCCGGCACCATTGCGCTTCCACCATTCCCGTAGCTTCTCGGTTTCATCATCATGCGCAATGTGTAATCGTGAATCAGGCTTTTCTCGCTTCATCGGTGGTCCCGTTCAATCAGATTTTTCCAAATAGGTATGGATGGTGGCAAGCAACTGCTCGGCCGGAACCGTGTTCTGGTCTCCCTGGCCACGCAGAGGCTTTACTTTAACCATAGATGTTCCAACAGTTTCTTCGTCAAAAATCAGCGCAATCGATGCGCCACTATTATCGGCACGACGGAGTTGTTTTTTGAGATTTCCCTGGCCACAGTTCGCTTGTACGTCAATGCTTGAGTCCCGGAGTCTTTCAGCGCATTGCGCGGCATCCAACTCAGCACTCTCACCCAATACAGCGAGGAACACGACCGGCGATTGTATAGGAGTCTCCTCGTCTTGCAGAGTCACCAGTTCAATTAACCTTTCCAGTCCACAGGCAAAACCCGCTGCGGGAACGGGATGACCGCCCAGTTGTTCCACCAGACCGTCATATCGGCCGCCGGCACAGATTGCGCTCTGGGCACCCAGTTGGTCAGTAGTCCATTCAAAGACGAATCCGGTGTAGTAATCGAGACCCCGCACAAGTCGGGAGTTGATCGAAAAGCCAATATCAATAGCTGTCAAAAGTTGTTGGAGGCGATCGAATCGGCTCCGCTCGGCATCTTCGACAAAATCGAAAAGTCTCGGGGCGCCAATAAGTACGGCTTGGGTCCCGGAATCCTTGCTGTCGAGAATTCTCAACGGATTGCGTTCGAGACGTCGTTGGCTGTCCGAATCCAAGGCATCGATATGCATCGAAAGATAGCTCCTTAAGGCGTCCATATACAGCGCACGGGCCTTCATCGAACCCAGAGTATTGATCTCAAGGGTGAGGCCTTCGATCCCTAGACTACGCCAGAGGCGCTCTCCCACCGCGATGATTTCCGCTTCAATATCTGGCCCTGCCCAGCCCAGCGCTTCTATGCCAAATTGGTGAAACTGCCGATAACGGCCCTTCTGTGGACGCTCGTGTCGAAACATTGGACCAACATACCAGAGTCTCTGGGTCTGGTTATAGAGAAGCCCATGCTCATTTCCCGCCCGGACACAACTGGCAGTAGCCTCCGGCCTCAGGGTGAGGCTGTCGCCGTTATTATCGGTAAAAGTGTACATCTCTTTTTCAAC
>DPVA01000133.1:2058-2631 GCA_003529705.1 Gammaproteobacteria bacterium
AAAAGTGTACATCTCTTTTTCAACGATATCGGTCAGTTCGCCGATAGATCGCCGAAACAGTTCAGTTCGCTCAACGACCGGCGTGCGAATTTCACGGTAACCATAACGGCACGAGACTTCCCGAAGAGCGGCTTCAACCCGCTGCCAGGCCTCTACCTGGCCGGGCAAAAGATCGTTCATTCCTCTGACCGACTGCAGATTCTTATCACTCGCCACTGCTTCAGCGCCCGACACGTACTTTAGCGTTTCGCCCCGACTTACCGACGGGAATGCGAAACTCCCGACCGTCATACACGATAGTCGCGCCCTCCGGATAGCTAACCAGGAGGGTAAACGGAGGGGTTCCGGAAAGACTGACGACCTTCCCACCGCCTACATAACGGCGAAAGAGTTCAACATTATCCCGGTCCCACACTACCACGTGCGTACTTTCCTTGACTTTAAGCGTTATTCCGCGGCTGTCAGCATTCACCGGGGATGTGCTTAGGTTTGTTCGAGAATCCCCCGTAGACGAGATCGTCGTTGAGAATTCAGGGTTTAGCGATCGCTGTTCTACCGAGACCCTGGGCAAAG
>DPVA01000133.1:2955-3955 GCA_003529705.1 Gammaproteobacteria bacterium
CTGTTTTTGGGTGTCGATCTTCTGTTTGGACTTCGTGGTGGAGGATTTTCCCGCTGTCTTCGTTGTCGATGCCGGCACGGGTTCGGCTTTTTCCTTTACCTTCGTTTCCGAACCCTTCTCCGTCGCTATGAAAGCCGCTACCTTTTCCTTCTCTTTTTTCTCGTCTTGCTTTACTGACTCCACTGGATTCGCTTTAGACTCCGCTGCAGGTGCCGTCGGTTTTGCGCCAACCTCCGGGGTTGAATTCTCCGGAGTTTTCAGTGCGATGGGCGACGTTGCATCGACGGTCGCCGCTGTCTCCGTCACGTCTGATGTCGCCTCATTCCGATTCGTAGCACCGTCAACCTTAGGTGAGATCAAAGTTACGGCAAGAGCCGATTGCTCCGGAGGCTCCTCCTTGGTCTCATTGGCAGTTGTCGCACCGGCCTTTTCGGTCTCCGCCTGAGATCGACTTTCTTCAGCCAGATCTACCCGAAGCCGCTCTACATCGCTGGCTCGATTGAGGAACGCCGCATACAGTCCTCCAACCACCAGCAGCAGCACGACTGCGGTAACGACCCAGCGGGGTTGAATCGGTACCGGCTGCGGACGGTTAGGTGTGCCCTCGGTCATGGTGCCAGGACCATCCTCTTTAGGCGGTAGCAATTCCCGACGGTCAGCAATTGCCTGCTCTATAGAAACACCCGCGAGGCGCGCATAGTTGCGCAGATACCCCACGGCATAGGTCCATCCAGCCGTGTGACGGTAATCATCCGCTTCGAGAGCCTCAACCACTTCGGGCAACAAATTGAGCTCGGCTGCCACCTCTTCCAGATTCCAGCCATGGAGTTCGCGTGCACCACGGAGAATCTCACCCGGGCTGGGGCTTGACACGTCAGCGGAGTCAACCATCGCCGTTATCACTCATTAGTGCATCCAGTTGCCGCATTTGCTCGCTGCCTGGGTACGCCCTCCGGAGCTTGGCCGCATATTCCGCGACAAAATCATCAGCACCAAGTTT
>DPVA01000133.1:4263-6011 GCA_003529705.1 Gammaproteobacteria bacterium
GACAAAATCATCAGCACCAAGTTTGCGCTCAGTATGGATCGCAAGCAAGAGGCCTTCGGCCGTAATGCTACCGCTACCAAGCATTCGTTCAAGAAACGCCCGGGCAGAGAGGTACTCGCCCAATCGGAAACTCACCAGTGCGGATTGATAGAGTAATGCAGAATTCTCCGGTTCTGCGTCTAGCGCAGCGCGGAACTGGTCCCGCGCACCGATCAGGTTACCTGCTCCCATCAGGCAGATTCCAAGACCGAACTGGCTGATATAAGGTTCAGTGTTGAAAGGATCATCACGAGCGGTTCTGAATTGATTGGCCCCATCCTCCCAATCTCCCTTATCGCAAAGATAGCTACCGTAGTCATTGCGGGCGCCCACGTTCCCCGAATCACTGAGAAGTGCCTGACGAAAATGCGCGCCTGCATCTGCCGTTTCACCAAGACGCAGCTTGAGCAATGCCATCCCATGATTCGCCATCGAGTCGTCAGGTGCTATAGCCAGGGCATCGTTCATTGCCTCAAGGGCTGAAGCCAACCGATTTTGTGCCATGTATTCAAGGCCTAGCCTGGTATAAAGCTCGACACGTTGGCTGGCGTCCCACCCCGGCTCGTCTTCCCAGAGCGGAACGCATCCGATGATCATCAAGGCGAGCAAAAGAGCTCCGAGGCGTGTCATCTTCAGGACACCGCCCCAGCAAGTCGGGCACTTCTATGTGTTCGGTCATGCACATCGCCGGCAAGTTGGCCGCACGCCGCTGCAATATCTGCCCCGCGGGTTTTGCGGGTGATAGTAGTCAGGCCGCTGGAGATCAGCTGATTACGGAACCGGTCGATTGATGCAGCGTCTGCACACGAATACTTCACACCGGGCACGGGGTTGAATGGAATCAGATTCACCTTCGATGGAATACCCTGGAGCAGAGAGACCAGCATCTTCGCATCTTCGATTGAATCGTTGACATCTGCCAACATTACGTATTCGAAAGTGATCCGACGCCGATTGTCGTTTCGGAGGAACCTTCGACAGGCGTCCAGCAAGACCTCAATTGGGTATTTTCGGTTTAAAGGTACAAGTTCATCCCGCACCGAATCTCGAACCGCATGCAGGGAGACTGCCAGACTCACAGGACAATCTTCTGCAAGCTTTTCCATCGCCGGAACGACACCTGCCGTGCTAAGCGTGACGCGACGGCGCGATAGCCCGAAGGAAAGATCATCCAGCATCAACCGCAGGGCGCTTATGACGGAATCATAGTTCAATAGCGGCTCGCCCATCCCCATCATCACGACATTGGAAACCGGCCTGCTGCCAAGACCATCACGCTTAAGCAACTGATCCGCGAGCAGCAATTGGCCAATAATCTCACTTGCAGACAGGTTGCGACTAAAACCTTGCCGAGCTGTCGCACAAAAGTTGCACGTCAACATACAGCCAGCCTGGGAGGAGATGCACAGTGTCCCCCGATCATCCTCGGGAATAAATACTGTTTCGATTGAGTTGCCGTCCGCGAGACGAAATAGCCACTTCCGGGTTCCGTCCTCCGAGTGCTGCGCTCGAGCAACTTCTGGCAGTCTAATCACCGCGCACTCAGACAGCGTCTGCCGTAAAGACAGGCGGAGGTCAGTCATCTCAGAAAAATCGGTAACACCTCTCTGGTAAACCCACTGTAGAAACTGTCGGGCATGAAAAGCTTTTTCACCTAGCGATTCAAAATACTCCTGGAGCGCAACCCGGTCCAGTCCCAGAAGATTCTT
>DPVA01000148.1:0-3640 GCA_003529705.1 Gammaproteobacteria bacterium
CGACGAGAGCACTGGAACTGGCGGCTTGGACCGGCGAACCCGGTACGCCGTCAATCGTCAATGCGGCGGACAGGGCTCCATCGGCTCCGCTGATCTGCAGTCGGTGGTCAAAGTGGTTCTTGTCACTGGCAACTACAGTGACAAATTGAAGCGACGTGAGACTAGAGGTTACCCCCTGTGCGATGGATGGATCCGTCGCCTCGACGACCAGCTTGAGTCTGTCCGGGTCGGCGTTGTGCAGAACCTCTTTGATGCGCTGGCCAGCCGAGATACCGGCCCCGCTTTCGATGGCGACCGCATCCGAGTTGCTCTCGTGAACCGCGGTGATTTTGATCTGACCGATACCAGTGCCAACGAATGCGGTCTCACCAGCTGGGTAGACGGCGTACACGGACCCCACGGACACCTTCTGCGCTTGGCCGCCGCTGACGGTGATGCGATTGTCGACCACGGACTGGATCACTAGAAATGGCGTATCAACGACATCCGGGATCGGAGTCCCGAACAAGGGCCGGTCCATATCCCCCTCGATTTGCGGCAGCTGGGTGTATTTCTGCGCCTTGACGTCGCGCACGACCCGCTCCATCAGCTGGCGATAGGTGATGTCCGCTGGTGCCTTTTTCATGTTGGCGATCAGATTGTACGTTAGAGCGCCGGCGTAGAACCCCTCGCGGATGCGCGCGTCGGCTGAGGTCTGATTGGGTTTGCAACCCGAGATGGTGACCTGCATCTTCTGCCCCCCTTCCATACCCCCGGTGCCCGACAGCTTGCTGCCACTCGTCGGGGGTGGGGGCGCCGGCGGGGTCGGTGATGCGGATGCGGTCGCCCCGCTGGCTGCCGCCTCGTACGATCCACTTCCCGGCGTTGCCGTCATGACGATAGTCCGCGTATCGGGATTACCGCCCGTGCCCTCGAAGTCGATGTAGCGGGAATGCGATAACGACAGATCGCGGGTGCCGGTGCCCGAATGACAGGCATCCATGATGATGGTAACGTTGTTGGACTTGATGCGGGCGAACAACTCTCGCAGCTCGTCGTCCGTGATCACCGTCTTGGTGTTGCCCAGCTGCATGTCGGAGGGACACAGCAACTCATCCTTGCCGTCGTCCTCATCGCCGTCGCGGTCCTTTGTCTGGGAGCCGTGGCCGCTGAAGTGGAAATAGACGATGTCTTCGGGCCGGACCTGGGCGATGAGCCAGTCTTCCATAGCGGCTTTGATATTGCCGACGGTGGCTTCCGCGCTCAGCAACGTTTTGATATTACTCTCCGGAAAGCCAAACTTTGTCGTCAGCAGCTCCTTCGTCATCAACACGTCGTTTTCGCAGCCGCGCAGGTCCCACTGCGGCGGTCCCTTCGTGTAGTCGTTTACGCCGATCAGCAAGGCCCACTTCTGAACTGCGTGGGAGGGCTCGGCCTGCAGTGCGACAAGGTACAAGGCCGCCAACAGCAGGAGTATCCGCTTCTTGGTTCCTGAATTCATGTTCTTCCTCAAGTCGTCTTCGTCCGAAGGTGTTTGCTATTGGATGATTTGGGTCTGAGAATGCTCGCGAGAGAGCATTAGTCGCTCCAGTATCGCCATCGGTTTCCTCATCGTCTTCATCTCAGTACCCTCGAGCCGATTGCATGAACCAAGGGGAGCGGCGCGTAAAATACAGACTGTGCTGGGCGATAACCAGTAGTAATGTCAACACCGGTTTGGACAAACTTTTAACCAGGATAGGGGCGTAATCGAAAAGCAACGAGCTCCGCCATGCGAGCGTCTGTGTCGGTCCATCCGAAGAAAGCCGTCGCAGCCTCCTGAGAGCTGGAGCATTGGTCGCGAGGCCGTCGCCACCAATGCTCCAGGCGTGTGCACAGTGATCGAGCAGCCTGTTTCGCGCGCGGGGAATTTTGTCTTGCTGAGGGAGGCAAAGTACCGTACTCGCAAGCAGTCACGAGGAGGATGCCGATCCAATGGGGCCATCTTTTGCAACCCTCCTGGTGACCCACAGAATTGTGTAAAAACGGGCAAAACCGGATCCAAATTTACCAGAAGCGTCTCCTCCAATTCTTCCTCTTTGATTTCGAGGTCTTGGTCGTCGTCCCCGTGACCTCCAACTGAGATCTTGTAGAACAGCCATGCCCGACTTCCACTGCACATGCCGCGCATACCTCTTTTGCAGAACGTGTGCGCCCGTACTGCCCTCTCGCCGCGCTGGGTGCGGAAGCTGATCAAGCGGCAGAGGACTGCCTGTGCGCTGCGTGCTGTGCCTATGCCACCACCAGTGCCTGTGCCAGCGGGAGGACTTGCAAGCAGCAGGAAAGGATTCAAGCGTCCGACCAGGACGCGCATAAAGCGTAAGTGGCCGGCGTTCTACGAGCCATGGACAAACTGAGACTTGCGCCCCAAGAGTCAGTGCATTCTTGGATGGTTTTCTCGAACTCCATGGTGATGAGGACGAAACCCGGACGTCTAAGGGTTGAAATATTGGTGCGGAAGCGGAGACTCGAACCCGACGCCCGAAGGCACTGCCCCCTCAATCC
Source organism: Gammaproteobacteria bacterium (assembly GCA_003529705.1). Classification (GTDB taxonomy): domain Bacteria; phylum Pseudomonadota; class Gammaproteobacteria; order Arenicellales; family UBA868; genus UBA868. The sequence goes on from DPVA01000148.1 coordinate 2,524, forward strand.
GAAGAATCCCCCTTTCACAACCCGCCAGCCTCCATGCAGTTAGCCCGATCTGAGAAGAATATGGTTCGGGGGTGAATAGGGAGGTAATACTCCGGCATGAGGAATCAAGTATAAAGTCTTCCGCGAATGGCGGTGTGGATCGGTGTGGCGTGGCAGTAAGGGTGTAGCCCCGGGTAAGATTGGGTCGGACATTCATAGCACTTATGCGAACATCCTCTCCGATTTTAATAAACGGTTGGGTTTTGAATGAGGGGGCAGGTCACTTTGTTTGAGTTTTAAAAAAATCGCCACCTTTATGGGTCTCTTTGTCTGTCCCCCAATGTATTTTCTTCTCAAGCTTCGCGAGAAGCGGAATATGCTTTGAGCAATGAACGTAGGCTTCCTCCACGGTGACGAGTATCCATCGTTCAGGTTTTTTACCTCCTTTCTCTTTCAAATCATCTATCGAGTGTTTTTCGAATTCTGAAATTTCCATAAAATCTTCATTTTCTGTGATTGCTGCTTTACCGTTTACATGTAAACCGATAGTCCTTTCAAAAAAGTCTACGAAAACCATGCCGATATGTTGGTTTTCTACAATATTCCCTAAACTGGCCATGACTCCATTACCTCTGTACTCAGGGCAAGCAAGAAGGTTTTTATTGATCACTTTGACAAATCCTGGTTCTCCTGCACGGAAAGAACAATCACATTCCCCTTTAGAGTCGGCAGTTGCTAAAAAAACCATCTCTTGCTTAGCAATGAAATCACGCATTGCTGAATTCAGATGGTCTAGCATTTGTTTGTCATAAAAATTAGAAGCTCGGCTTGTAGTGCCGTACGTGCTTTGTAGAATTCTCTCGCCCTGAGACCCTTTGTTAGACATTGCTTGACCTTTCAGAAAGAATCACCGCCTCACACCTATTCATATCCAAGCATAAGAAGCTATCGTGCCCGTAGAAATCGATGGAGAGATTATGGAGAGATCCCTTCAGAACAGGAAAAGGCGCCTGCGAAGGCCCCGCGTGGGGAGACTCACAAGCGCCTTTATCTACTGAGGGTTATATAGTTGGTGCGGAAGCGGGGACTCGAACCCCGACGCCCGAAGGCACTGCCCCCTCAAGACAGCGTGTCTACC
>DPVA01000148.1:3967-4252 GCA_003529705.1 Gammaproteobacteria bacterium
TCTACCAATTTCACCACTTCCGCAAAGTACGAAGGCTCAGAAGCTCGACTTCAAGCCGAGCTTCAATCATTCTGACTCAGTGTCATCAACGCCACCGAGCACGGAAGGCACGGTCCCATCGTCAGTTGACCCGGAGAAGGGAGTTACCTGATAGGGACCGTCTTCGCTCAGCATGCGCTCGCTGGCCGTTGTCGGCAAGTCGTCTGAGGATCCTCCCCCCTGCAGCAAAGCTTGCACGACACAACTTAGCAGGAAGGTCGTAGCCAAAACCGTCGTCGTCTTGCT
>DPVA01000148.1:4583-4794 GCA_003529705.1 Gammaproteobacteria bacterium
AGAAAGGTCGCGGCCGTGCGGCCACCGAGAACGGATGTCGAGCTCATCCCACCACCGATGGAGCCCGCCAACCCGCCGCCCTTTCCCGACTGAAGCAGAACGGCGACAATCAAGAGTAGAGCCACTAGCACGTGAATGATGGTCAGAAATACTGTCATGGATCGATCCCCGCATTAACGATGGCGGCGAAACTATCGGCGTCGAGGGAAGC
>DPVA01000006.1 GCA_003529705.1 Gammaproteobacteria bacterium
CCCTGGCAATCGCCTCACCTATCCCCTTACTGGCGCCTGTCACCAAGGCGACTTTTCCCTCCAGCTCAAAGAGACGACGAATTCCCCCTTCACTGTTCATGCCTAAATTCTCCCCATAAATAGATGGCCAGTCGTTAGACGATAGTGCCGAGTTTCATGCTCCGATTGGCGGTGATATGCATACTGAGTCTAAAGGAGAATCCCTACTTTGGCTCAGGCCGAGTCCTCGATAGGCAAACTCTTTGGGATTTTCTTCTCCTTGTCAAAAAACGGGAGTGTGACAATCTCGCATGCATGGTGATCGCCCTCAACATCACAGAGCGTCAGCCTCTTGCCGACCCAATTGTCACCCTCATCGGCAGCGTGGTCGAACACCACATAGCCGATACCTTTTTCCAGCGTCGGCGACCAACAGCTGCTTTTTGTTATCCCCACCCTTCTGCCGTTATCAAGAATCTCAAGACCCGAGTTCACCCTGCCCCGCTCGCTGCAATAACCAAACAGGCGGCATCCGGTATTGGCAGCCTGAAGCGCCTGCTTTCCCACAAAATCATCCTTTTCAAGATCGACGAATGCCCCCAGTCCCGCATCGAATGGCGTCATAGTGAGATCGATATCAGACTGGTAATCTAGAATCCCGGCCTCAATCCGTCGAAGTCCCAACGATGCACTGCCGGAGCGTTCGAGTCCAAAACGTTCGCCAACCGAGAAGATATAGTCCCACAGCGCGCCATGATCTAGCCCGGCATGACCGTAGATCTCGATGCCCACTTCCCCCGTCCATCCCGTGCGCGATACCAGAACCTCCTGACCATCAAAAATGAACATCCCGGCATGGAAATAACCAAACCGTTCTGGCACCTGAGCCGGCGCGGCAGCCTTGAGAAAATCAAGAGAATTCGGGCCCTGTACCTGCAATACTCTGGATTGTGGGTCAGTAATGGTGACGTTTAGCCCGTCCGACAACGCCAAAAACCACTTGGAGGTATCCCCGTTCGCCTCGACATACCAGAACCGGTCTTCTGCCAGGCGGATCAATACTCCATCCATGACCAATCCGCCATGCGGCGCACAAACGAGCGCATAGCGCGCCCGACAAATCGGCAGGTCACTGATGCGGCGGCAAAATGTCTTTTCCAGAAGGCGGACCGCGTCGACACCGCAGACCTCTATCGGCCGCTCTGGGATATCGTAAAGCATGATGTTGCGCCGCAGCTTCCAGTACTTCTCAAGGGGATCGTCCTGATCTGCCCCTACAGCTGAGAGCCGGCTGGCATAAACCGAATACATCATGTCATCGGTCAGCCACTTTTCGGCATACGGCGACTGCTCGATCCCTCGACGGAAAATCCGGACGGTGGACGAGGAGCCTGCATGGGTTCCCCGATACACCATATGAATGAGTTCTTCTTTATTCATGTTTTTTCTTCATTTTTGTTAGGAAGCAATTCACTTCTTCAACTGCTCTTTAGCGATAAAGATAAGCGGCCACACAGTGGTCGTATCTACGCGAATGTATACTGCTTCCATGCACGCGACCAGACTCCTGGACGAACCGATCATTCATCCGGGCATGGATGACCGTATCGGTACCAATATAAACGGTCCCAGTGTCATCCGCCTCCCGGACTGGGTGGAAAAGCCGCTGGGACGCTACTACCTTTATTTCTCGCATCACAAGGGCACTTTCATCCGTCTGGCTTACGCCGATGATCTTGAGGGGCCGTGGCAGATCTATAGTCCGGGGGTGCTGGATGTGTCTGAGTCGCTCTTTGCCCCGACCGATCCACCGGAACCCCCAGCTGATCAGCGTCCCAGTTGGGCCGATACACTACCCGGAGGCTATCTCTACGCCCACGTTGCCTCGCCAGATGTGCATATTGATGAGTCCGGGAAACGGATTCGCATGTACTACCATGGCCTTTTGGATGATGGTGACCAAAAAACTCGGGTCGCCTATTCACAAGATGGTCTGAGTTTCATGCCGCAGGCACAGCTGCTCGGTCCACCCTATTTCCGGGTCATCCGATACAAAGACTGGCTGTATGCGACGACCTGGCAGGGGCGCTTTCTTCGCGCTCGTGACTGGGACGGTCCCTTCGAGGTTCAGGACGACCCGGGACCCGCCATGCAGCTTTTCGGACCCAACAGCCCTCTTGAGCCACGCCACCCTGCATTGTGGCTAAAAGGTGACACTTTGCACCTTTTCTTCTCGTGCACAGGAGACTGTCCTGAGCAGATTTATCATTGCCAATGCGAACTGGGCAACGACTGGGACCGCTGGGTTTTCACAGAACCAAGGATTCTTCTCAGGCCAGAAATTCCCTGGGAGGGTTCGGATCTGCCGCGCCAGCCTTCAGTCGTGGGCACCGCAAGATCTCGGCTTCGCGAATTGCGGGACCCCGGGATTTTTACCCAAGAAGGCGAGGTCTATATCCTCTATAGTGGCGCAGGCGAAGCCGCAATCGGCATCGCCCGCCTTGAGGATAAATGATTAGGCTGCGTCGTCGACCGCGATCTGTTCAAGGGTTTTTGCAAACAGGTTTACCGTCCGGTCGATGTCTTTCAGTTTATCCAGACCGAAAAGGCCGATTCGGAAGGTCCTGAAGTCCTCTGCCTCGTCACATTGCAAAGGGACTCCCGCTGCAATCTGCATACCCAGCTGGGCGAACTTCTTCCCCGTCTGTATTTCCGGATCATCTGTATAACTCACCACAACACTCGGCGCCCTAAAGCCAGGTGCGGCAAGACTTTTGATTCCCTGCCGCTCCAACAGATCACGAATCCTTCCGCCTAACTTTTCCTGCGCGACGCGGGCGTTGCCAAATCCCATTTCGCGAGTCTCACGCATGACCTCGACAAAAGCACGCAATCCGTCGGTAGGCATAGTCGCGTGGTAGGCATGACCGCCGCTTTCATAGGCAGACATGATCTCCCGCCATTTTTTGAGATCACAGGAAAAACTGGTGCTCGTGGTTTCCTGCAGTATCGCCTCGGCATGAGCACTCAGCATAACGAGTCCTGCGCAGGGTGACCCGCTCCAACCTTTCTGCGGCGCACTGATGAGTACATCCACGCCCGTTTCGGTCATATCCACCCAAAGCGTTCCCGAGGCAATACAGTCGAGCACCATAAGCCCGCCATGCTGGTGCACTGCGTCCGCGAGAGAACGGATATAGTCATCTGGCAGCATCATTCCGGCCGAGGTTTCAACATGTGGGGCAAAAATTACATCAGGCTTTTCCGTCTGAATTGCGGCGACCACTTCGTCGATCGGCGCCGGCGCATAGGCTGGGTGCTTTCCGACCTCAACAGGTCGCGCTTTATAAACTGAGTGACTGGCTGGAATACTCCCGATCTCGAAAATCTGTGTCCAGCGGAAACTAAACCAGCCGTTGCGCACCACTAGGCATTTCTTACCAGTGGCAAACTGTCGTGCAACAGCTTCCATACCGAATGTGCCACTGCCGGGCACTACGATTGCTGTCTGAGCACTATACGCCTCTTTCAGCATAGCCGAGATGTCATTCATGACACCCTGAAATGATTGGGACATATGGTTGAGAGCTCGATCGGTATACACCACCGAGTACTCAAGCAGCCCC
>DPVA01000096.1:0-519 GCA_003529705.1 Gammaproteobacteria bacterium
TTAATGGTCTCATCCATTGCGTCCCGGTGCCTGACACGCTCGGTGTTGTTCGCAAAACGCGGATCTTCTCCCAACTCGGGCTGGCCCAGTACAGCGTCACAAAAGATGCACCATTCACGATCACTCTGGATCGCGATTAGGATCTGTCCGTCGCCTTTCACCCGGTAAGCGCCATAAGGGGCAATCAAAGCATGGGTCAGCCCCATGCGTTCAGGCGCCCCACCAAGATAACGATGCGCCAGAAGCGGGAAGTTCATGAAGTCTGCCATCACATCAAACATCGCGATGGAAATATCAACCCCGGAGTCGGTACGCTCACGCTGGATCAGTGCCCTCAGGATTGAGGAGAACGCTGTCTGCCCGGAGGCAATATCACAAATGGAAATGCCGACGCGTGCAGGCTGCTCCCGGGTGCCGTTGATTGCGCAGATACCACTTTCAGCCTGAACGAGAAAATCATAAGCTTTTTTACGGGCACCTGGACCTGAGGAGCCATAACCGTTGATCTCACAGGTAATG
>DPVA01000096.1:824-6155 GCA_003529705.1 Gammaproteobacteria bacterium
GTTGATCTCACAGGTAATGAGTCCAGAATTATGTTCACGCAGCGCATCACCACCAAAGCCACGCCTTGCCAACGCGCCGGGGGCAAGGTTGTGCAGAAAAACGTCAGCCTTTTTCAGCATTGATCTCAGCAGTGCTTCATCCTCGCCCTTATTGAGATCGATGGCGATCGACTCCTTGCCACGGTTAAGCCAGGAGAAGAAAACACTATTGCCATTGGCGCCACGATCATATCCCCGCGCAAAGTCTCCCTCATTGCGCTCGATCTTGATCACACGAGCTCCGGCATCGGCCAGCATCAGCCCACAGTATGGTGCGGCGACAGCTTGCTCCATAGAAACGACAAGCAAACCGGACAGTTCCTGATGTAGACCCATACTGATTAACGCATTGATGAGAAGAAAAACTGAATCTACGGGATATCAAACCAAAAAGCGATCCAGGTCATGCACCCCGCATAACCCCACTCTTGGCGTCCTACCCTAACTTTTCAGGCCACGATCGCTAAGAGATTCTTCCTAGCCCCAGAATCCGGCACGGACCGTCGCATTGCGGTCTGCATCGGGAACCTTGGCCATCAGTACCGTTCCCGCATCCCAGTGTGAGCGATCGACCATGGCGATGGTTACGTTAGTGTCGTAGTCAGGCGACCAGGTTGAGGATGAAATCTGCCCCACCACATTACCTTCACTGTCTTGCAACGGCCAGGAATCATAGATTGCAGGTACCGGAGGGCCATCCACCTCGAGTGCGCGAATCTGCCGCGCAGGGGTGCTCAATTTTGACAGGGCTGCATACCCAAGAAAGCCATTCACCGTGTCTAGGTCACAGTATTTCCCAAGACCTGCCTCAAAAGGCGTATGTGCTGGCGTGATATCGCTACCAAACGACAAAAGCCCCGCCTCGATCCGTTCTATCAAATTCGGACACCCCGCACGCACATCCAAATCCTCCCCTGCTGCAAAGAGGGTATCCCAAAGCGCTTCTCCGTACTGACTGCCGTCAAGATACAGTTCGAAGCCGCCTTGGTGGGACCACCCGGAGCGGGCAATGATCATATCCTGTCCTTGAAAATTTATCGTCTTGTGTCTAAAAAAACGCGTGCTGACAATATCGTCACCAAATACGCGAGCTACCAGTTCATCAGCCTTGGGTCCCTGAATCGCTAGTGGCGAAACATCCGGCTCAAACACCTCGACATCAAGATCGGCAGCTGCCGCGAGACCCTTACAGTACAGCAGCATATCGGAATCGGCCAACGATAGCCAAAAACGATTTTGATGCAGTCGTATCGCTACCGGGTCGTTCATCATTCGGCCAGATGTATCTACCATTGGCACGTAATAGCACTGATCATCCTGCATGCGGGACACATCACGTGGCGTTGTCATCTGCACCAGACGAAGTGCATCTGGCCCTACAATCTCAACTTGGCGTTCGACGGAAACATCCCACACCTGAACTGCGGACTTCAGGTGTCGGTAATCCTCTTCCGGGGTAGTAAAAAAAGATGGGAGCAGCATATGGTTATACACCGTATATGCTTTAACGCCAGCAGCGTTAACACGACTCGAGAACGGTGTTTTTCGGATACGAATCGAGGGTGTCAGGTAAGGCAAGGACATGGATTTCGCCCCGTTAAAGATTTTTTGGCCGCGGAATAATACCGTAGCCTAAAAACTTGGCAATACCTGAAATCGGCACACTCCGCAAACCATCAACCAGTTTCGGCCTCGAGCCCTGCAGCAGTAATACCACCCAGTGCTGCAGATTCATCATTGTCAGAGGTATCGCCAGAGATCCCCACTGCCCCGAGCAGTCTGCCCGAAGTATCCCGCACCAGCACGCCTCCCGGTACCGGCACCATGTCGCCACCGGCAAGGCCGTTTATCGACTGAATGAAGTAGGCCTGCTGTTCTGCCCGGTTCATCAGGGCGCGTGTGCCCATACCAAGTGCGATCGCCGCATTCGCTTTCCCGTGGGCGATCCGCGCCCGCATGGCACTGACACCATTTTCAGAAGCCGCAGCAACAATCGACCCGCGAACATCCAGCACGATTACGCTAACCGCCTTGAGCTTCAACTTACGCGCCTCTGCCAACGCACCAGCTATCAGCGTTTGCGCCTGATCCAAAGTTATCGACATAGTCTTCTCCACATTAACGTTGAACTTTGTTTCTCTCGTAATTTGAACGTATAGCGCGCAACCACCTCAGCGTGCTGCGGTTTCCAAGGCCTTGGGCAACGCCGTTGCAAATAGCGCGAGATCTTCCGGATACCCCACCGAGACGCGAATGCATCGGTTAAGCGGAGCCACGCCTGGCATCCGCACGAAAATTCCCTGGGCCACGAGACTGTCCAGAACCGCCTTGGCGAAATCACCATCTCGACCGCAGTCGATCGCCACGAAATTCGTTGCCGACGCTAAGGCTTCAAGTCCGTTATCCGATGCAATCTGATAAAGACTCTCACGAGCCTCTCTCACCCCAGCAACCACGCTGTTGAGATGCAGCGTATCCGAAAGCGCTGTGACGCACGCCGCCTGGGCGACACATCCAAGCCCAAAGTGATTGCGAATCTTGTTGAACTCGTTGATCAGTCCGGGCTCGCCAATTGCGTAACCGACACGGATACCTGCTAACCCATAGGCCTTGGAAAAGGTACGAAACCGCAACACCCGGTTATCCGATGGATCAATTGAGGGCATCACACCCCCTGGGGCAAATTCGCCATAGGCTTCGTCGAGCACTAGCAAGGATTCTCGTGGCATTTTTTCAACCATCGCCTCGACCACCTCCGACTCCCACCATGTACCCATGGGGTTATCGGGATTGGCGAGATAAACAAGTTTTGGGTTGTGGAGTTTCGCCGCCTCAATCAATGCTTCGGTATCTTCATGGTCATCCTGGTATGGCACAGTGATGAGTTCCCCGCCATAGCCTGCTACATGAAAATTAAAGGTGGGGTACGCTCCTGCTGAAGTAACAACCTTGTCGGCCGGACCTACGAAGAGTCGGACCAGATAACCAAAGAGGCCATCAATGCCCTCTCCCGCCATGATGTGTTCTGGTCCAACACCGTAATGCTCTGCCAACGCCTGACGAAGTTCAAAGAACTCGGGGTCGCCGTATTTCCAAGCCTGTGCAGCCATTTCAGAAATGACCTGCGTGACATTTGCAGAGGGACCAAAGACGTTCTCGTTAGCGCCGATCCGTGCCGAGAATGTTTTTTCGAGTAGTCGCTCCTGGGCCTCGGGTCCGACAAACGGCACCGTAGCAGGCAATGCTTTGGCAAGCGAAGTTGTCCGGTATTCGGGCATCTGAAGATTCTGTCATAGACCGAAATAAATACAACGCCGCCAGCCGTCTACTTTCAGACGGAAAACTGCCCACGAACTACCTGAGTGGCAAGACCCCCCACCCAAATATCGGTGGGCACATTTCCATCAAGCACCATGTGGGTGGTGATGAGACTCGGGCGGTTAATTTCGTATCCCTGCTCGGCGCGAACGGTGCACGGTACGTTGCCGCGTACATTAATCAAACCATGGCGGGCGAGATAACAGGCCAACGCCCTGTTAGTCGTTCCCGCCGCCGGCACTTCCGGTGTTCCCGTACGCGGTGCAAATTCGCGGCAGTGCACAGTATTTTCAGCTTCGACTGTATCAACACAGAAAAACATGACCGTGTCGATATCAGCCGCTTCGCAATAATCATGCAGCCGGACAAAATCTGGAGACAGCGACTGAACGCTGGCCAAAGTTGCCATCGGAACCAGCAGATGGGAAAAATCCGACACCGTAAATTCAATAGGCAAGGAAGTCTCCAGATCATCTGGGCTCCCACGGAATAGTGTCCGCAGTTGATCTGCATCGATGGAAGCTGCTTCAAACTCGACGGACTCGAGATTTAGCATCACTTCGACACGGCCATCATTCTGATGAGCCACTCTGACGCGTGCGGAATTTACGGGTGTGTGCAGGTGGATGCTTTCTGTCGTGCCCCGAGGAATATCCAGATACCCACGCGAGGTCAAGCCTGTCATCAGCGCTAGGGTGCCGTGTCCGCACATCGGATATTCCTGGGAGGTTGAAAAAAAACGTGCGTGAATATCACGCTGCTGGACCTTCATTACGAAACAAGTTGCCGGGGCGCGAACCTCCCGGGCAATCTGCTGCATCCTTCCGATCGAGACCGCTTCACCATCGTAGATGATCCCCGCATGACTGCCGCCAAATGTGGTATCGGAAAATGCACTGTAAAGATCAAACAGGTACGAAGGCATAGGGATATCTATCTCAGATACGGGAATGCCACGGACGTTCAACCTCAAATGCATGTGCCAGACGCAGCAGTGTCTTCTCCTGACCAAGCGACGCACCAATCTGAATCCCAATTGGCAGTCCGTGTTCAGTTTTTGATAATGGCACCGAAGCTGCGGGAGCACCAGTTGCATTAAAAAGCGGCGTGAAGGGTATCTCGCCCAACATCCTCTCAAGGTAAACAGACCAGTTATCGCAATCCATGCTCACCTCGTTGAGCGTTAAGGGAGGCTTCGCAAGTGTCGGCGTCAGTAGCACATCATACCCAAGAAAAAACCGGCCGAGATCATCTGCCGCTTGCTGAATACTCTCAATCGCGCCAACGTACTCCACAGCCGTACGACTTTGTCCCGCTTCGGCACACGCAATCGTCAGAGACTCAAAAAGTGGATCGGATTTTTGATCCAGGCGTCCCGATAGCACACCTCCCACCACATTCGCGATATTGACAGAAAACAGAACATCGAAAGCCTTCCGCAATGCTCTACCATCCACTGACGGGACAACCTCCTCCACCACACAGCCCACCGATTCGCAGAGCCTGCCCGCATCAATGGCGGCATTCTTGCAACGAGTGTCGATAGTCTCTCCCGCAAAACCGCTGGTGCAGAGCCCCACCTTTAATTGCGGCAGGTCATCTTCAAGTGACTGCCGAAACGTGCCTCGGGTCTCGGACGCGTTGTAGATAGCACCCGGAATCGGACCATGGGTGACATCTAGCAGCATCGCGGAATCCCGTACGCTATGGGTAACCGCGTGCGCCACGCTGAATCCGGCAAGGCCCTCTGCTCTGTCATGACCAAGTGGCACCCGGCCGCGGCTTGGCTTGAGACCAAAAAGACCGCAGTTACTTGCCGGAATTCGGATGGATCCACCACTGTCTGTTGCGTGCGCCGCCGGCAGCATGCCGGACGCTACGGCGCAGGCGGAACCGCCACTCGATCCCCCGGGTGAGAGATCTGCATCAAACGGGTTTAACGTGGGGCCAAAAAGTGCTGGTGCAGTGCAGATG
>DPVA01000130.1:0-293 GCA_003529705.1 Gammaproteobacteria bacterium
CGGCGACTGAAGGCTTGCAGCCAGACACACCTCCGGCGGCAGGCATATCCGGCAATCTCCGGGGCATCGCGTGGATGTTGCTGACCGGGATCCTGTTTGTGGGTGTGACCGTAACGGTTCGCTATCTCGGCACCAATATGAATCCTGTCCAGGCCTCGTTCATCCGCTACTGCTTCGGCATACTCTTGATTCTGCCGCTGTTGTCGCGGACGGGCATCATGTCGCTGGACCGTGGTCGTTTAGGATTTCATGCGCTCCGTGGGCTGGTTCACGGCGGCGGCGTGATACTGTGG
>DPVA01000130.1:592-7644 GCA_003529705.1 Gammaproteobacteria bacterium
CGGCGGCGTGATACTGTGGTTTCTGGCGATGAGCCGTATTCCGATTGCAGAAGTGACAGCGCTAGGATTCACGACCCCGATCTTCGTAACGCTTGGGGCTGCTGTATTTTTGAGTGAACGCCTGAAGCCATACCGCGTCGTGGCGGTCGTGATCGGATTTGTTGGCGCATTGCTTATCTTGCGGCCGGGACTGCGGGTCATTGATATTGGCGCGCTGGCACAACTAGGCGCTGCCCCGCTTTTTGCCTGCTCTTACCTGATGGCGAAGTCCGCCACCCGCCGGGAATCCAGCTCGATGATTGTGGTTCTGCTGTCGGTGTTCTGTACACTGACTTTGGCTTTGCCGGCGCTGTCGGTCTGGCGGGCACCGACCCTTGAGGAGTTGATGTTGTTGGGACTGACGGCACTGCTGGCGACCTCGGGACATTACTGTATGACCCGCGCACTGAAAGCGGCGGAGGTCTCGGCGGTACAGCCCTTCATCTTCTTACAGCTCGTTTGGGCGACGATTCTGGGCCTCATACTTTTTGATGAAAATCCTGATGTCTGGATCTGGCTGGGCGGCGCGGTGATTGTGGGTTCGGCCACCTGGATGGCCCAACAGGAAGTGCGCTCGATTCAGCTCCAAAGCAAGACGCGGTAGACTGAACCCCTGACTGCCCACATAAGTTCAATGAAGCCATACCGACCGCTGTCGAGCCTCTCCACCCATGAGGTGACCAATGTTCCGCCTCATATGGGTGACCAGAATCTTTGGCTCGATGATCAGGCATTGCGGGAGTGGTTTTTCTCTTGCGGCGGCGGGCAGCACACGGACCATATGACCGAAGTCGGGCGTGTCGCCGGCCTGGATGATATTTTTGAGAAAGCCCGGCAGGCTAATCAGCATTCCCCGCAACTGCAGGCTTTTGACCGTTACGGCATGCGCATTAACGCCATCGAGTTCCACCCGGCATACCATGACCTGATGGATCTCGCAGTCTCTCACCAGTTACACAACTTCGCTTGGCACCATGAAGGCAACGCCGGCCACCTTGGACAGGCCGCGCTGACCTATATGTTCAGTCAGCCTGAGGGTGGGGTGATGTGCCCCATGGCGATGACGTATTCCGTTGTCCCAAGCCTTCGCAGTACCCCGTTGATCGAAACCGACTGGCTGCCTCTGGTACTTTCCGATACCTACGATCGGCGGGATATTCCGGTGACCGAGAAGGCCGGTGCCTTGATCGGAATGTTTATGACCGAAAAGCAGGGGGGCTCTGATGTACGTACCAATTCCACCCAGGCCATGCCGGCAGGAGAAGGTACTGGTACCGGTGCGGAGTATCTGCTGACAGGCCACAAGTTTTTCTGCTCAGCGCCCATGTGTGATGCGTTTCTGGTGCTGGCAAAAACCGGGCAACAAGGAGTCTCGTGTTTTCTGGTGCCGCGCTGGCGCCCTGACGGTCAACGCAACAACCTGACGATCCAGCGTATCAAGGAAAAACTCGGGAATCGCTCCAACGCGTCTACCGAAATCGAATTTGAGGATACTTATGGCCTGATGGTGGGCGAGGAGGGCCGCGGAGTCAGAACCATCATTGATATGGTGGCGGGCAACCGCATTTACTGCGCCATGTCTTCGGCGGGTATGATGCGACAGGCGCTAGTACAGGCCCTGCACCATACGGCGCATCGGCGGGCTTTTGGTGAGCGTCTGATTGACCAGCCGCTGATGCGCAATGTCCTTGCTGACCTGGCGCTTGAGACAGAAGCCGCGCTGGCGCTCGGACTGCGTGTCGCAAGCGCGATGGATCATCCTGATGATCCCCACGAGAACGCGATCGCGCGCCTCGGCACGGCAGTGGCCAAGTACTGGAATACCCGCCGCTGCCCCTATCTGGTGTTCGAAGCCATGGAGTGTCACGGTGGACCCGGCTATATCGAGGACAGCATTATGCCGCGACTCTACCGTGAGGCTCCGGTGAATTCGATATGGGAAGGGTCAGGCAACGTGATCGGGCTCGACGTACTGCGCACTATCGGCCGTGAGCCTGGGGCACTCGCCGCGTTGATGGCTGAACTCGAAAAAGGCCGCGGCGGCGATGATCATCTTGACCGTGCAATCGACGAACTTGCAGGCGAACTTCGTCAGTCCAAAAACATCGAGGCAGGCATGCGCACTATTACCGAGATGATGGCGTTAACCCTACAGGGGGCTTTGCTGGTGCGCCATGCTCCCGCGGGGGTGGCGCAGGCGTTCTGCCACTCGCGCCTGGGTTCCCGCTACCGTGGCGCCTTTGGCACTTTGCCGCGAGACTGCGATCTTTCGGTAGTCCTCAATCGGGCGATGCCGGGCGGTAGCGTCTGAATCCACCTATTTGGCGCCGCGAGGCGAATGCCGTATTCGGCGGGCTCACTCCGTGAGACGCCCGCAGGCCATAATTGTGCAGATGATTTCTCCCACTACCATGTGTCGCTGAACGGCTGGCCATGCTGCATCTGCACCACGCCAATCGCCTCGAAGATCTTGCCGAGGAACTTCGACGTAATCTCGAAACGCCGATCAGTGAAGTCCTTACACCTGAGATCATTGCGGTTCCAAGTACGGCGATCAGCGAGTGGCTGACGATTTGCATCGCCGCTGAAACCGGTATTAGCGCAAACATCCGCTGGTTACTGCCAGCAAGACTTCTCTGGCAGATCTTTCGGGATGCACTGGACGAAGTACCTGACAGTAATGCTTTTTCAGCGGATGCCCTGGCTTGGCGTGTGTTACCGGTTCTTGACGACTCTACATTCACATCGCGGCATTCGGCGTTGTCGCGCTACCTCAAGGACAGCAGCGAACTGCACCGCTGGCAACTCGCTCGACAGATGGGTCGTCTTTATGAACAGTATCTGGTGTTTCGGCCCGACTGGGTTCTCGACTGGGAGTCCAGTGAGGCGGCACACTGGCAGGGGGCTTTGTGGCAACGCCTCATTAGCCAAGGGGATACGCGTCATTGGCTGCGATGGCGCGATGAATTATTTGAGCGCCTGCACGCCGGATCAATTGATGAAGGTGTGCTGCCCGAGCGGTTATCGCTCTTTGCGTTGACCGGATTGTCGCCAGCATTTCTCGAACTCGTCGCCACAGTGGCCCGCTACACTCAGGTACACCTTTACCACCTCAACTTCAGTGAGGGTTATTGGGCTGAGATCGTCAGTGATCGCGAGCGCGCTCGTCTGCTGGCTTTACAGGGTGAACAAGCGGATGCCTATCTGGATCAGGGTAACCGCCTGCTGGCCTCGATGGGCCGGCTGGGCCGGGAAACGCTCGTGCAGTTAATCGGCATGGAAGCCATCGAGTCAGAGACCTACCAGGCGCCCGGACGTAGCACGCTGCTTGGTGTAATCCAGACGGATTTGGTGGAGCTTCTTGACAGTCGTCAAGCAGCGCCGCCGGAGCTTGATACCGATGATCATTCGATCGAGGTGCATGTCTGCCATGGCCCGATGCGTGAGGTCGAAGTGTTGCATGATCAACTTCTTGATGCATTTGCGCGTGATCCCAGTCTTACTCCGGCGGATGTTCGGGTGTTTATACCGAGGTTGGGGGACTATGCGCCGTTGATCGAGTCCGTCTTCGGGTCTGCGACCGGAACCCGACACGTCCCCTTTGCTCTTGCCGAGCACGCTCTTACCGAGCAGAGTGCTTTGGTGCAGGGATTTCTTACTCTGCTGCGGTTACCCCAGGGTCGTCTTGATGCTCGGGAGATCGATGCGCTGCTGGATCTTCCAATGCTGCAACGACGATTTTCCCTGACACAAACCGATGTGGAACAGATTCTGAAATGGATCGAGACTCTCGGCATCCACTGGGGGGTGGACGCCAAAGAGCTTCAGTCGATGTCGGTTTCGGTCAATCCTGAGCACACTTGGCGCGGTGGGACCGATCGCCTGCTGATGGGTTTTGCGCTGGGGGACACGGGTTCGGTGTACAAGGGATATCTTCCCGTGCTACCCGGAGATTCTTCGCTTGCCGATATGGTCGGACGTTGGCGGGGATTTCTCGAACAAGTGATTACGCTCCGCCAGACATTATCCGGGGTCTATTCGTTATCACGCTGGATAGCGATCTGCCATCAGATTGTGGATCGCTTCTTTGCTCCTGACGAGTCTGAGATGGACAACGTGGTGCGGCTTCGCCAGCGTCTTGCTGGGCTCGCGAGTGATGGTCTGATTGGGGGGTTTGTCGGCCCATTGTCTTTGCCGGTATTGCGTGATGCTGTAGAGCGACGTATCGGCGAAGTAGTCGGCGGGCGGTTTATGAGCGGTGGCGTCACTTTTGCAACTTTGGCCCACGGCCGTTGCATCCCGGCGCGGCTGATCTGCCTGCTGGGGATGAATGGTGATCATTTCCCGGGTCGAGAAAGTACCCAAGGCCTCGACCAGATGAGTCTTGAACCCCGGGTCGGGGATCGGCTCCGACGCGATGAGGATCGACTGGCTTTTCTTGAAGTATTGAGCAGCGCCCGCTCTTCGCTCTACATCAGTTATACCGGGGCTAGCGCCCGTGACGACACCGTGCAACCGCCCTCCATCGTGATCAGTGAACTGCTGGAGGAGATTGATGCTCTGACACGAGACCCTAACCGGTCTGAGAAATTGACTGTGCGTCATCCGCTACAGCCTTTCAGCGAGCGGTATTTTGACGGCTCCGCCGGGCTTTTCAGTTATGCCGAGGAGATGGTGCCTCCCGAAACTGTTTTCACACAGGACACACCACCGCTTTTTGAAGTCGCGCTTGACCTGCCGGAGCCGGGGGATCTTCCGTTGGATCGATTGGTGGATTTTTTGGCTAACCCAGCCCGGGCGCTTCTCAAAGGCCGTCTCAACATCACGCTTGAGCCAGGAGTCGATCTCCTGTCCATCCGCGAGCCCATGGCGCTTGATCCCCGCGGCCGGCGAGCGCTTGAGCGCGATGCGCTCGATGCGAAGTTGTCCGAGGAGGAGTTGGTGCTTTTTATCGAGCGAGCCCGACTCGGGGGTGCGTTGCCGTCCGGTACACCGGGCGTGCTTGCTGCACAGCAGGCGTGGACCCAGGCTACCCCGGTGATCACGCATCTTGCGCCGCTATTGGATAAAGAGCCCGGCCAAACGGTGGCGGTTGAGACGTCACTCGAAGGCTGGCGACTGAATGGGGTGCTTGAAAATGTAGGACCCAACGGGCAGGTTCTGTGGTCGGTTGATGCCCTGAGCCCTTGGGTCATGCTGAGGGCGTGGTGCGCCCATCTTTTGCTGAATTGCGATCCTGCTGCTCCCTCACACCAGACTCATCTTGTTGATGCCGCGGGAGTGATCCTTTTCTCTCCGCAGGAAGATGCCGTTGCAAAGTTGGGCAGGCTGGTTGAGGTCTTTCGAGAAGGGTTGTGCCGGCCAGTACCATTTTTCCCAAGAAGTGCCTGGGCTTATATGTCGGCGGCCAAAACGCCGCTTGCCAACGCGTACAGAACCTGGGCGGGATCGGAACACGCTTCGGCCCCGGGAGAGTCAGCCGATCCGTTTTTTGCCCTGGCGTTTCGTGATCGACTTGATACAGCACTAGACAGTGAATTTGAATCGCTTGCGTTGCAGATTTTCGAGACGCCGGCGCAGATGGTGAAAGAGGCGCGCGGATGAGTACCCGACCGCTCGATCCTTTTGCTGTTCCACTTCAGGGTATCAATCTGGTGGAGGCGGCCGCCGGTACGGGCAAGACCTGGACCATCACGGCGCTTTATCTGCGTCTGCTGCTGGAGTTGGATCTGCCAGTCGCGAGAATCCTGGTGGTGACCTATACCCGGGCAGCGACCGGTGAGTTGCGACAAAGGTTGCGCGATGCGCTGGTGAATACCCTCGAGGCGTTTGACCGCCAAGATATCTGCGCTGATCCGATGGTTGCGCCGCTGCTTGCCGCAGGCTATGACAAACCCGCAGCGGTACACAAACTCCGCCGCGCGGTTGCTGACTTTGATCAGGCGGCGGTATTCACAATTCATGCTTTCTGTGAGCGCGTACTCAGTGACAGCGCCTTTCAGATTGGCATGGCCCTTGATACGGAACTTATGCCGGACGATGAGCCACTGCTCGCAGAGATCACGGACGACCTGTGGCGCCAAGCGGTTTACTCTGCAAGTACCTGCTGGGTGAACTGGCTTTCAAGCCGGGAGAAGTTGTGCAGCGCCGATGATCTTCGCGAGCGCCTTAGTCCTCTTGTCGGCAAGCCCTTTATCAGCATAGCGACTCCTGCCGACGCTAAAGATCTCGCCGCGCGAGAAAACGCCCTGACCCAAGCCTTTTGTGATGCGGCTGAGTGCTGGGACGTGCATCGGGATGAGGTCAATGCGCTGCTGATCGATCCGGAATCGGGACTTCACCGTAACCGGTATCGGATTAAGAGCATGGCGGCCTGGATTCGCGAGTTTGACGCTATTTTTGCCCAGTCCTTCGTGGACATCGGCAGGTTGGACACGTTTCCAGGGGTGAGAAAACTGACTCGCACCACTTTGTCCGAACCCGGTGCAGTCAAAAAAGGTGCATCAGTACCCCAGCATGCGTTTTTCGACCACCTGGACGACCTGGTGTCACGTTTGGATGCCTATGGGGAGGCTGCGCAGTCCCGTTTCATCAACTGGCTTCGCGAAATGCGGTTGAGTGCAGACGCCGGACAGCGGGAACTCAAGGCGCAGCGGGGCGTGCAGGCCTACGATGATCTGCTGCTGAACCTAAACGCGGCGCTTTCTGCGGACAGTTCCGGCACACTTGTTGCTCGTTTGCGTACTGACTATCCGGCGGCGCTCCTCGATGAATTTCAGGATACCGATCCAGTGCAGTACAAGATCTTCAGTACTATCTATGGCGATGGCAAGCAGCCGGTGTTCATGGTGGGAGATCCCAAGCAGGCCATTTATTCGTTTCGTGGTGCCGATGTTTTTGCCTATCTCAAGGCGCGTCAGAGTGCGACAGAGCGCTACACCTTGGATACCAATCACCGCGCTACCGCCGATCTCGTTACCGCGGTCAACACCCTTTTTTCCTTGTGCGGACGG
>DPVA01000130.1:7939-12198 GCA_003529705.1 Gammaproteobacteria bacterium
GGTCAACACCCTTTTTTCCTTGTGTGGACGGGAAACCAGTTTTGTCTATGACGCTATCCCGTTTGCAGACGCCGTATCGGCCGGCAGCGCATCGGCGCTGAAGGACCCCCACTGTGATGCGTCGATGGTGGTCTGGAAACTAGAGCGGCGAGATTCAGATCGACCTGTCACCAAAGGTGTCGCCCGGGCCGAAGGCAGTGCGGCGGTCGCCAGCGAAATCAGACGTTTGTATGATGCGGGCGCGGCGCTTGGCGACGAGCGACTTCGTCCGCAGGATATCGCGGTGCTCGTGCGTAATCACTTCGAAGGCATGATTGTGCAGCGCACACTTAGCGCATCTGACATTCCCAGCGTGCGTCAGGGCCACGAAAGTGTCTTCGATACCTTTGAGGCGATGGAGCTTGAGCGTATTCTGCAGGCTGTTGCCCAGCCGCGCCGGGAGCCTGTGCTGCGCGGGGCGTTAGTGACTGACCTGATGGGGTTGGATGTTTCGGAACTGCTCGGGCTTGAGGAAAATTCGAGCGACTGGGATGTTTGGCTTGCACGATTTCATCGTTGGCATGAGCGTTGGCGGCGAAACGGATTTATGCGGATGTTTCGTGAGCTGACGTCCGAGTGCGAAGTACTGCCGCGTGTGGCAGGTCTCGCTGACGGCGAGCGCCGCCTGACGAACCTCTTGCATCTTGCTGAATGCGTTGCCGCCGGTGCTTCCCGTCACACGGATATCTCGGTAGTGCTGAATTGGTTTTCCACCATGCGCCAGGATCCTTCGAGGGCCGAAGAGTCGACGCTTTTACGGCTGGAAAGTGATGAAAACCGCGTGCGGATTGTGACCATGCACGCCAGCAAGGGTTTGCAATACCCGGTGGTGTTTGTCCCTTTTGCCTGGGAGGGCACGCTGAAAGCCCGGCAAGCGTCGAGCGTGTTTTTCCATGACGCCTCGGCCGAAGACAGCCTCTGGGTTGATTTTGGTTCGGAAGAGTTTGAGATCCATCAGACGCGTGCTAAAGAAGAGGAACTTGCCGAGAATCTGCGGCTTTTGTATGTCGCACTGACCCGGGCCCAAAGTCGCTGTTATCTGGCCTATGGCGCGGTGAATGGAGCAGCCACCTCTGCACTCTCCTGGCTGCTCCACCGTCCGGCGCAAAAAGAAGAGGAAAACGGGATGGGTCTCGCTGATCGTCTTGCAAGCAATTTCAAGATTCTTTCGGATGAAGACCTTGATGATGCGCTTAAGGCGCTCTCAAAGGCATCGGGCGGTGTGATTGAGATACAGTGCCTGCCCGAGCAGGTACCGGCTGCTGATGAGGCAGGCCAGGAAAAACCGCAAAGGCTCAAGGCCCGACAGGCGTCGCGTCAGCTCAGCCGAAGTTGGCAGATGGGCAGTTTCAGTTCACTGTCTACGGGGCACGACAGTACGCTGCCTGACTATGATCCGCAGGTGCAGCCGGGCCCATCGGAAGGCGAGCGGGATTTTTTCTCGTTTCCCCGAGGTGCCCGCGCGGGTACCTGTCTGCACCGGATTTTTGAGCTTATAGATTTCTGTAATGACTCAGGGGCCGGACACGATCATACCGTTCTGCAGGTATTGGGCGAGTATGGTTTCGATGATCATTGGACACCTGTTATCAACAATATGCTGAAGCAGGTACTGAGTGTCCCGCTTGATGGCCAGGACCTGCAACTCGGTACGCTGAAAAGGCGGGATCGGGTCGATGAGGTGGCTTTTTGTTATCCGGTAGATGAACTCGATAGCGCTCGGTGGCGCGATGTGCTGTCCCGGCATACGGAAGGACTGCATCCCGCGGTTCGAGCAGCAATTGATAGTGACGGCTTTGATGTATTGACAGGATTTATGCGAGGCTTTATTGACCTGGTGTTTTTCCATGACGGAAGATTTTTCCTCGCTGACTACAAGTCAAATTACCTTGGGCCGCATTTCTCCGACTATGGCGACAGGGAACTTGATAACGTAATGCATCGGTCAGCCTACACCCTGCAGTATCTCATCTACAGCGTGGCCTTACACCGGTGGCTGCGGACACGGATAGTCGACTACCACTACGATCATCACTTTGGTGGGGTGTATTATCTTTTTCTGAGGGGGATGCATCCTGCGCATATTGGCAGCGGTGTGTTTTTTGATCGACCACAAGGTTCCCTTATTGCGGATCTGGATTTGTTGGTGGGAGGCAGCACGTGAGTGAGGTCATCACTGCACTGCAAAGGGCATGCCGCGCCGGCAATGTGTCAGAGATGGCGCTGCACTTTGCTGGCCTGCTGGATCGACTGGACCCAGAGGCGAATCCGTCTGTTGTGCTCGCGGGTGCGCTTGCCGGCGAGCGAGCGCTGCTGGGCGATGTCTGCGTTGACCTTGCCAGCGTGGCCGGTGGCCCTGCTTTTGAGGGTGAAGATGACGGGGTGCTGGAGGGGCCGGAACTTGAACCCTGGCGCCAGGCGCTTCGGGATTGTGCTTTGGTCAGCGACGGTGACCGGATGGCGCCCCTTGTCCTGACAGACGATGGGCGTCTGTATCTTTACCGCTACCACGAACTCGAGCATCGATTGGCTGACCTGATCACTCGGCGTGCCGCGTATATCAGCGACACCGTCGATCAGAGCCAGTTGAACGATGCCCTCGATGCATTGTTTTCCGATGACCCAGGGTCGGCGGGTCAGCGCGCAGCGGCAGCGCAGGCGGTAGATCAGCAGTTGCTGGTGATCAGCGGGGGACCGGGCACCGGCAAAACGGCGACCGTTGTTCGTATCCTGGCGCTTGTGCACCGGTTGGCTTTGGCGCGCCCCGAGCGGATTTTGCTGTGCGCCCCGACCGGCAAGGCCGCAGCCCGTCTACGCGAGGTGTTTGCAGGCGCGGCCAGTATCCTCCCAGACGAACTGCAGCGGGCGCCCCAAGCGACGACGGTGCATCGGTTGTTGGGCTCGCGGCCCGGACAGCGTCTCCGATACGATGCGACCCGCCCATTGCCATGCGATCTTCTGATTCTCGATGAGGCATCAATGGTCGATCTTTCGTTGATGACGAGCCTTTTTGATGCTGTGCCCGACGATTCTCGTCTGATACTTCTGGGCGATCGCGATCAGTTATCTTCAGTCGAGGCGGGGGCCGTTCTTGGTGATATCTGCCGTGCGGCCGATCACGGCGCTTTGCCGGACTGTCTTGTGACTCTCAAGCACAATTGGCGCTTTCCGTCGGAAAGCGCTCTTGGCGGTCTTGCAAGTGCTGTAAAAGCGGCACAGTTCGCCCAGACGAAGGCACTCCTCGAAAACCCAGATCATGCAGAGCTGGAACTCATTGCCGTGCCGGATACCGCCGGAATCGATACGCTGCTCGCAGAGCGGATAGTGCCTCACTTTGCAGTCCTTGAGCGACAGGTGCTCGAGGGTGCGAATCCCGAAAACCTTTTTGCAAAACGTGCCGAGTTGATGGTGCTATGTACACATCGGCGCGGAGCCCGGGGAGTCAGTGATATCAATGCGCGGATTCAAACCAGCCTGCGAGGCGGAGCGAGAGCATCGGAAGGACTGGCATTTCCCGGAATGCCGCTTATGGTGATGCGCAACGATCCGGTGCTCGGGCTCTACAACGGAGACGTCGGTATTGTTGTGCCAGATCGCGAGACACCGGGCCGTCTGCAGGCGATCTTTCAGGATACCCAGGGCGAGATCCGGGCGATCAGCCTTGGTCGATTGCCGGAGCATGCGCCGGCCTATGCCTTTACCGTCCACAAGGCGCAGGGCTCACAGGCACCTGCGGTCATACTGATCCTGCCTGAAAACGTGTCGCCAGTACTGTCTCGCGAGCTGATCTATACCGGGGTCACCCGCGCTGAGCACTCGCTCGAGATTTGGGGCAGCCAGGAAGTGCTGGCCGCTGCAATTGTACGCAGTGCCAGGCGGCCAACTGGTCTTGCCGACCGTCTGCAAAGGAGTATGGCGCTTTGTCCCTGACAAGATACCGTATCGGTGAGGAGGCAGGCGCTCCGACCGTCACCGACGACATGATGCTGCTGACCACGCTGTATGGGCTACTGGTCGGAATTTTGCTGACTTTTATTGCAAGGCGGTTGCGCCAGCGCTGGATGGTGTTTTGGGGTGGCGGGTTGTCCGCGTTAAGCCTCGCCTACCTGCTGGCGTACTGGGTGGGTTGGATTTAGATTTAGGGGGTTCCCACTTTGCTTATCGCATCTCGCATGGTGAAGCGCCTGTCGCCGATCACGGAGCCGGTGGTGTTACGTTAG
>DPVA01000130.1:12583-14849 GCA_003529705.1 Gammaproteobacteria bacterium
GGCCTTTGTGTCATGGCTTTTCTCTGGCAGTTTTCATTGGGGCCACGGCAGGAAGCCGCCATCTATGCACTCGGTGTGATCCCGGCGGTTATTCTTGATCATGCGCAGCTGGTCTCGGAGCTTGAGTGGGTAGATCCGATGCTGACACCATTTACGTCGATGTTCCTGCACGGCGGATTCATGCATCTGGGCGGCAACATGTTGTACCTGTGGATCTTTGGCAACAACATTGAAGACGTCATGGGACATGGCCGCTTTATCGTCTTTTACCTTGTCTGCGGCGTGGCGGCGGTGTTTGCCCAGGCGCTTCCCGACCCCGGGTCGACCATCCCGATGATCGGGGCGAGTGGTGCGATTTCGGGTGTACTGGGCGCTTACTTGCTGCTCTTTCCGCACGCCCGGGTGCTGGTGGCGATCCCGCTCGGTTTTTACATCCACACCATGTCACTCAAGGCCGGTATCGTATTGGTGGTATGGTTCGGTATGCAGATTTTCAGTTCATTGGCCGCTGGCGATGGCCCCGGGGTAGCATGGTTTGCCCATATCGGCGGGTTCGTGGCAGGGATGGCGCTGATTCCCATATTCAAATATCCACATGTGCGGCTCTTCGCGCCCGCCCGCACCGGCGGCCGATGGCACCGGCGTGGCCGTAGACGCTGATTCCGTGACGGCAACAGCTCCCCAGTATCTTTTTGATCCGGCCAACAAGCCGGCTCTGCCGCTGTACGAGGTGCCCCTGGTCGTCGCGACTGATGACAGTGTCCGCGGTTACGGCTGCCTGGTGGAGGATCCTGATGACATTGATATTGAGATCGTCCGCTGGCCGGCGACGGGTTGGCGGCAGGTCGATGAGGACACTGGAGACGAGGCTGGCTGGGTAGAGGGGGTTTTCCATGGCGAGTGGCAGGGTGATGTGCTGTTTGGGAGAAACGAGGCGGTGTCGGGACACTATGTGCTCGGCTGGTCCACCACTGATCCTGCAGCAGCAAGCACCGATAAAGCATCGACTCAACGCGAACGGGTTGTGTTGTGGCACCTTAATTACCACCCAGATGGGGGCCAGCTTTTTTTTCCCAAAGACCGGGATTCCTTCGTAGTGCCGGTGGCACGACCGGGCGATGACCTCACCCCGCAGCAGGTGATCGCGCTTTGGTGTGATGGCAGCCGGGGCTTGTACATCCACCCCGGTGTCTGGCACGACGGTGTCTTTCCGATGGCAGACCGCCAGCGCTTCCTCGACCGGCAGGGCAGGGTCCATGCACGAGTGAGTTGTGATCTGGCGTCTGAGTTCGGCTTGTATCTGTCTGTACCGATGACCAACCCCTGAGGTGTTGATCAGGAGTTATTTCTGCTACCTGGACTGAGAGACAGGTATAGACCCACGCTGATGATCAGAGTAATACCGGCGACCGCCCAACGGTTGGGAAGGTCACCAAACAGCCAGTAACCGAGCAGGACCTGCATGATGATCTCGGTATAAAGAAAAGGTGCCAGCAGAGAGGCCTCGGCGTATTCAAAGGCACGTATCAGCAGCAGGTGACCGATGGCACCGATGAAGCCTAGCGCTGCCATCATGGAAAAATCAGCGGGAGAAGGCGTCACCCAGACCAAAGGAACCACCGTGCTCATAACAACAAAGCCTCCCACCCCCTGCCAAGCCAGCATGACGAGCGGCGGTGTATTGCCGCTTAGGTACCGGGTTGAGAGAAAATACAAAGCAAAGAACAAAGCAGCTGCTAACGCAAGCAGGCTGGCCCACTGAAAATTCCCAAATCCCGGCTGGACAATCAGCAGTACACCGACAAGGCCGGCTACCGAGGCGACCAACCTTTCCGGCGGAACCTTTTCGTTCAGTAGCACTCCCGACAGGATGACGATTATGACGGCATCAAAAAAGATAAGCGCGATGGCATCCGCGAGTGGAATCGAGCGAATCGCGCCAAAGAAGCAGATGGTGGCACCCATCAGGCAAAGCCCGCGCCCAACCTGCATCATCGGGGCAGGTGCGGCCATGACAGCGCCCCGGTAGCGCCAGAGCGTAACGGGCAGCACCAGCAGAAAATGAAAGAAAAACCGTGCCCATACGAGTTGCAGCACCGGATAATGGCTACTGAGCAGTTTGGCTAGGGCATCCATGAACGGTACGACCATCATCGCACCGATCATTAGCGCAATGCCGCGTTTTCGCTGTGAGAAAAGAGCGGAGGTCATGGATCAGCGTTTCGGGCTCATCGGTACATTCTGGAAGAAATTCAGACGGTGGCGG
>DPVA01000034.1:0-582 GCA_003529705.1 Gammaproteobacteria bacterium
CTCGCGCTCACCTTGAACGCGATCATTGCGCCATTGCCGGATAAAGGGCCGCTTGCTGGCGAAGCGCCCAGTATGCTTCGATGCAATCTTCACCGTTGTTGTACAAAAAGAATCTATCCGCAGCAGATCGCAGGACCGTATTGCGCGTTGCATAATACTCGTGCAACGGCGGCAACTCGGTACTCCCAGCATAGATTTTGAATATGTTTTAGGGTCCAGTGCGCAGGAATCGCTAATATTGCCTCTAAAAATTCATTTTGCTGGCTTAACGTGAACCGAGAACCGGCTCTAGTCCGACAAAAGAAACTGCAAACCGTAACAGGTTAATTCTCATCAACATCAAACCCGCCGACTGCGGCCGCGGTCATTGCCAATTTTCACCTCGTACTGAGAAATTGCTGTTCGGCCTACTTTCTAGCCCAGTGAGCCAATGCTGCCTGCGCGACGGGCTCGCCCCACTCCTGCAAAAAGTGGCCTCCAGACGGTATTTCCAGTGGTTCGGCACAACCCCGGATTAATTTTTGCAACGCGCGCATAGCAGGCGGTGGAATCACCGGGTCTGTCATACCGATCGCCATAAAG
>DPVA01000034.1:862-2547 GCA_003529705.1 Gammaproteobacteria bacterium
TGGCGTAATGACGGGATCTGTCATACCGATCGCCATAAAGGTTTCGCCGCTCCATTTTCCTGACAGCCAGTCACGGGCATTCCGGGAAAGTTCAGCACCGGGAGCATCCGGATGCTCTGGCACCAGTTCCGGAAAGGCCCGGGCGCCTGCTTTATAGGTCATATCCGGAAACGGCGCGTCGTAAGCAGCTTTCTCCGCATCATTCAGATGCGGGCAGGCCCGGCCTAAAAGCTTACCCGGCGCCATGTCGGGGTTGTTCCGGCACCACGCGCGCCATGCTAAAAAACCCTCTCCGAGCGGCCTATCTCCGGTGCCAAGAAGCGTATTCATCAGCAGGAGCCGGGAAAAACGTTGCGGCGCTTCCATCGGTAAGGTTAGGCCCAGCACACCACCCCAATCCTGAGCCACCAGCGTAAGTCCCGTGAGTTCCAATTGATCCAGAAAAGACAACAGCATGTTGCGGTGGAACTCAAAGGTATATACACCCTGATCGGCTGGCTTATCGGAACGGCCGAAGCCAAAGAGATCCGGCACAATGACTCGGGCCCCGGACTCTAAAAATACCGGGATCATCCGGCGGAACAAAAAGGCCCAGGTAGGCTCTCCATGCAAACAGAAAAAAGTCTCTCCGGCATCGGCAGGGCCAAGATCGAGGTAATGACAACGTAGGCCTTCGTAACCGGCAAGATCATCAAGATAACGTGGTGGATACGTAAAATCGGGTAGCGCCTCAAAGCGCTCTTCGGGCGTTCTCAGAACTTCGTCCAACCGGTTTCTCCCTGTGAGGCCACCTTCGTGGGGTAATACTTCGTCTACCAGACCTTTGACCGCAGCGTGGCCAATTGCCCGTGATGCACGGCCTTCCGGACTACAATATCACTATCCCATTAAAGGAGCACCCCATGTCCAAACACAACGCCCTGACCACCTTCGGTCGCTCCGGAAACCCCATGTTCCGTGGCGAGACATTCAAACCAGATGCCACGTTTGCTGAGGCTGAATCATCAGGACGGATGACACTCGCCGGGACCGTCAACAAGACCGGTATTCTGCTGTTCCTGTGTCTGGTAACAGCCTCCTTCACCTGGAACATCTTTTTTCGTACCGGTGACCCGGCTGCGGTCAGCGGACTTTTGTGGATCGGCCTGATTAGTGGACTGATCCTGGCATTGGTGACAATCTTCAATCGCCAGTGGGCTGGTGTGACAGCGCCACTCTATGCACTGGCAGAAGGTCTCGCGCTCGGTGGCATCTCGGCGATATTCGAGGCGCAGTATCCGGGCATCGTGATCCAGGCGATGGGCCTCACCTTCGGCACACTCGGTGTGCTGCTGCTCGCTTACAAGAGCGGTCTGATTAAACCCACTGAAAACTTCCGGCTGATGATCGTGGCCGCCACCGGCGGTATTGCGCTTTTATATCTCGTCAGTTTTGTGATGGGATTCTTTGGCTCCAGCATCGGGTTTATTCACAGTAACGGTCTCTTTGGTATTGGCTTTAGTCTTTTCGTGGTGGCGATTGCGGCGCTCAACCTGGTTTTGGACTTTGACTTCATTGAGGAAGCGGCTGAACAGGGCGCGCCCAAGTACCTTGAGTGGTACGGGGCCTTCAGCCTGATGGTGACGCTGATCTGGCTCTATCTCGAGATCCTGCGCTTGCTCGCCAAACTGCGCAGCCGCAACTGA